>CAYRXP010000027.1:2803-12525 GCA_964428145.1 uncultured Enterobacteriaceae bacterium | reverse complement strand
GATATCTATGTGAAGTATGAAGGCCTGAATCCCACAGGTTCTTTCAAGGATCGTGGCATGACGTTAGCAGTCACCAAGGCGGTCGAAGCGGGTTCAAAAGCAATTATATGTGCATCCACAGGTAACACCTCTGCTTCTGCAGCAGCCTATGCTGCTCGCGCAGGGATCACCGCCTTTGTTTTGATTCCCGATGGCAAGATTGCGCAGGGTAAATTAGCGCAAGCCATGATGGAAGGTGCTGTCGTCATTCAGATCAATGGTAACTTTGATGATGGCATGCGTCTGGTCAAGGAAGTGGCTGAGGAAGCGCCAGTGACGATAGTAAATTCAATCAATCCTTATCGTCTGCAAGGACAGAAGACGGCCGCATTTGAAATTGTTGAGGAACTGGAAAGAGCACCAGATTTTCATTGTTTACCCGTAGGCAACGCAGGCAACATCACTGCGCACTGGATTGGTTACAGTGAATATGCAGCAGATGACTGTGGACATGTCACCGATGCCTGTAGTTTGTGTGATGGGCATTGTCGTTATGCTGGCGGCCCGCTTTCTGGTAACAAACCGAAGATGGTGGGCTACCAGGCCAGTGGTTCTGCACCATTCATGCGAGGCGAAATGGTCGATAATCCTGAAACGGTTGCAACAGCTATTCGTATTGGACATCCCCAGTCCTGGGACAATGCATGGACAGTGAATAAGGAATCCGGTGGTTGGTTTGATGAGTGCAATGATGAAGAAATCCTGGCCGCACAAAAACTTCTGGCGGAAAATGAAGGTGTTTTTTGCGAACCAGCATCAGCGACATCGCTCGCCGGTGCAATGCGTGATATTAACTCCGGTAAAATACCAGAAGGCAGTACCATTGTATGCACCTTAACGGGTCATGGTCTGAAAGATCCTGATACTGCAATTGCGCAGAGTACAGCGTCAGTGGTAAAGATTGATGCTGATATGGGTCAGGTCAAGAGAGCGATTCTGGATAACATGTGATGACACCAGAGTGAAGAATGAAACGTGAAGAGTTTAATTGTGACCATTTCACTTTTCACATTTAACTTTTCACTTACAAAAGATGCGTAAGCTGACATTTTTCATTCCAGGAATATTTGGTCCTGAAAGTGATACGCTTCCAGGGATAGCACCGGATATTCCTTCAATAGAAAACCATTTCAGGTTTGGCACATCAAAAAGCATTCAAACAACAGGGTTTGTAGAAACCTTGTTTCAACTGTTCGGATTTCCAAACACTCAACAGGACTATCCAGTTGCTGCGGTCACACGTCTTGTCGATGATGATCATGATCTTGAAGGCATCTGGATGCGCGCAGATCCGGTACATCTTCGTGCTGAGCGTGAAGCTGTAGTACTTTTGGATAACTCCGCATTCAAGCTTGATAAACATGAAGCATTAATTTTCGCCGCAGATCTACAGCAAGTATTTACTGCGAGAGAGATTGAATTAGAAGCACCAACAAACAATCGCTGGTACATAAAGTTAAAGGATCTGCCTGAGATAAAGACGACACCGATACATGAAGTTGTCGGCAATGATATTCACCAAAATCTATCCACGGGTAAAAACAAAGTCTTATGGGATCAGCTTGCCAACGAAGCACAAATGTGTTTGCACCGGTGTCCATTGAACACTGAACGGGAACAACGCGGTGAATTGCCAGTGAATGGCGTATGGTTGTGGGGTGCGGGTGAATTACCCAGGCCTCCCAGGAAGATCTGGTCAAGCGTATTTGGAGATGAAGTGACGACACAGGGATTATCCATGCTCACTGGTTCACCCTATAAGGATTTACCTGACTCTATCGAATCGGTCGTTAATCAGTGCGGAGAGCAGGATAATGTACTGGTAGTCATCTCTTTCGGCTTACGCCATCAACAATATTATGACCATGAAGGCTGGCAGGATTTCGTTGGCTATCTTGAAGAAGAATGGTTTACTGGAATTGAAAACTTAATCAAACAAAAGCAACTGGACGAATTAACATTACTGACAGGAAAAAATACAATAACAGTTAAAAAATCTTCATTCATGAAGTTCTGGAGGCGACATAAACCTCTCTATGGTCATTCCCAGAATTATTCCTAGAACTCATAGAGATAAAGAAGAAAAAATGCCACTCTTAATTAAGCGACGACTTCCTTCAGGAGAATTAGATCTGCCTGACGATATTCACCCAGTTTTGAAACGAATCTATGCTGCCAGAGATATCAAAACGGCTGATGATCTCAATTACTCCTTACAGATGCTTTTACCTTTTGAAGACTTGAGTAATATCCAGGAGGCCGTCGCGCTATTGGCAGACGCGATTAAGAAGAATAAAAGAATACTGATCGTTGCAGATTTCGATGCCGATGGTGCCACGAGCTGTGTTGTGGGCCTGCAAGGTTTAAGGCAGATGGGTGCGACGGATGTGGTCTATGTCGTACCAAATCGTTTTCAATTTGGATACGGGTTAAGCCCGGAAATTGTTGAAGTTGCCGCAAAAATGCAGCCCGATCTTCTGGTCACGGTTGATAACGGTATATCCAGCGTGGAAGGCGTACAACTTGCACGTGATAAAGGCATTAACGTGTTGATTACCGATCATCATCTGCCCGGAGAACAATTACCGAATGCCAATGCCATCGTCAACCCGAATCAGGCGGGAGATAAATTCCCGAGTAAAATGTTAGCGGGCGTCGGCGTCATGTTTTATATCCTGATGGCCCTCAGGGCACACTTTCGCGAACAGAACTGGTTTCTTGAGCAAAATATAAAAGAACCGAATCTGGCAGAGCTTCTGGATCTCGTGGCACTAGGCACCGTAGCAGATGTGGTACCACTGGATCGAAATAATCGTTTACTTGTTTCGCAAGGCCTGGCGCGTATTCGATCAGGTAAATGTCGTCCCGGGATCAAGGCATTATTACGGGCTGCAAACCGAACGCTGGAAAGAGTTACGGCACAGGATATGGGGTTCGCTGTGGGTCCCAGGTTAAATGCGGCCGGACGATTAAGTGATATGTCATTAGGCATTGAATGCTTACTAAGTGGTGATGAGGTGCAAGCCAGAAATATGGCGGTGAGACTGGATGAGTTAAATAAAGAAAGGCGTGAAATTCAGGATGAAATGCAGGAACAGGCTTTAATCGATATCACTGAACTTGAGCTGGATGAAGCGGAAATGCCATTGGGGGTCTGTTTATTTAATGAAGACTGGCACCAGGGTGTAGTAGGCATCCTTGCTTCAAAGATAAAAGACAAACTACATCGTCCAGTGATTGCGTTTGCCAAAGACAAGGATGGATTCATTAAAGGCTCTGCACGATCAATATCATGTGTGCATATCCGCGATGTACTGGATACCATTGCCGGACAACATCCCGGTCTGATTGATAAATTTGGTGGTCATGCCATGGCCGCGGGGATGACCATTAAAGAATTAGATTTTGAAGCATTCAAGCAGGCATTTGATCAGGAATTAAGACGATTTGTGAATGCAGAGGATCTGAACGGCAGTTTACACTCAGATGGTGAATTAACCCCCGATGAGATTACATTTGGATTAGCCAATGTTATTCAGGAGGCAGGCCCATGGGGGCAGGGTTTCCCTGAACCACAGTTTGACGGTGAGTTTGAACTGGTCGAGAGCCGAATCGTTGGGGAAAAACATCTAAAGTTACAACTACGTACCCAAAGTCAAAGTGGGGGTCAAGGCAAGGTAATCGACGCGATAGCATTTAACTTCACAGGTAAAGCCTGGGCGACAAAACCCGAACGGGTGCATACTGTTTATCGTCTGGGTATTAACGAGTTCCGCGGTCGACGCCAGTTGCAGTTGACGATAGAAAATATAGAATCTGTCAATTAGTAACATGTTCTTGACCTTTTATTATTGAATTTGTGGGGGGATCATCAGGGCCTGCCCCTTAAATTATCATTTAATGAAATTCTAAAAATTATATATTACTTGAATATATAGTATTAGAATTATTCATGAATGTTATTTATTGCTTTTAATAGTTTCTGTAAATTACCTGTTGATAATTATATAAGAGAAGTTAATTCAATGAATGATCCTATAGTAATTACATACTGCTTTAATTTTGATGATGGAAGGGATAAAACTTTTTCACTTCAGCTGGATAGGGAGACACTTGATTGCAGTAGTGGAGATGATAATGACGTTCCAGAGTGGGCAAACCTCTCTTATAAAAAATGCACAAATTGTCCTCTATCTGAAAATGACAACAAATATTGCCCCGTTGCCCTTAATTTAAATAATCTTACTGAAAAATTTTTCTCGATATACTCACATGAGCGCGTATTCGTTGTGGTAACGACAGAAGATAGAACCTATAAAAAGAGAACAACCGTTGAAGAAGCTTTAGGTTCCTTAATGGGCATCATTATGGTAACTAGCGGATGTCCTGTATTGGATCATCTTAGACCAATGGCACGATTTCACTTGCCCTTTTCATCGCCTTTAGAAACATCTATCAGATCACTAAGTATGTATATCTTGGCGCAATATTTATTCAATAAAAATACTGAATCTAATTCTATAAACATTAATCTGAGTGACTTTGAAAAAATCTACGCGGAAATTAGTAACGTTAATAATGATTTCTCAAAAAGACTACGTGCGGCAGGCGAAAAAGATGCAAATCTCAGTGCACTAACGAATCTCGATTGCAACGCAACTTTAGTATCGTTCACAATTGAAGATACATTGAACGAGCTTAAGCAATATTACTCAGCTTATAACGGAGAGTTATGACTTAGCGTTGTGCTTTAAGCGTTAAAGGGCTGATTTGTTTTTAGTCGCTTAGTAGCGGGAATGACCTCGCTATATTAAATAATTATTCTTAGCTAGCGGTTTTGTTCAGGCTTACTCAGGTTGTTTCACGGTACGCAAGTAAGGCTTTATTTTTTTAAATCCCTCTGGATATTTTTCTTCGGCTTCCTCGTCAGAAACCGTTGGGACAATGATTACATCTTCCCCATTTTTCCAATTCACAGGTGTAGCGACCTGATGTTTGGCAGTGAGTTGCATGGAATCCAGTACGCGCAAGATTTCATCAAAGTTACGTCCGGTGGTCATGGGGTAGGTCATCATTAGATTAATCTTTTTGTCAGGATTAATAATAAAGACTGAGCGGACAGTGGCATTTGTGGCCGCTGTACGGCCTTCGGAGGTACCTGTCTCATCCGTCGGAAACATGTTGTAGGCTTTTGCTACGGCTAAATCCTTATCACCAATTATGGGAAAGTTAACCGCATGGCCCTGGGTTTCTTCTATATCCTTTGCCCATGCATCATGGTCGTCTATCGGATCAATACTTAAGCCGATAACCTTGCAATTTCTTTTCTCAAATTCTGGCATCAGTCCTGCCATATATCCCAGTTCTGTGGTGCACACTGGCGTGAAGTCCTTGGGGTGAGAGAATAAAATTCCCCAACTATCACCGAGCCATTCGTGGAAGCTGATCTCTCCCTGTGTTGTCTCGGCTGTAAAGTCAGGTGCTATATCATTGATTCTTAGTGTCATATCTATTCCTATTTTCAGAAGACCTGCAATGTTTGGATTTCAAGGACTATTGGCTGTGGGATAAGTATAGGTTGCCAGTATTGATATCACAACATGGATAATTTGAACCTGTCATCAAGAAATCGACGACAAGGGGGCACGGGAACATAGTGAAAGCCTGTCACGTTTACATTACAATACTGCCTGATTTCTCCACCAATAAAATAACGACAAACTACTAATTATCAAACTACCATGGAAATTAATCTCCTTCTTAATCACATCAAGGACATGCAAGGCCGAACAGATGCCTTGAGGGGGTATCTTTGATTACGATAATAAATCTGAACGTCTCGTTGAAGTCCTGCGCGAATTAGAAGTCCCGACTGTTTGGGATGATCATGAGCGAGCACAAGCTTTGGGGAAAGAGCGTGCGTCTTTAGAGCTGGTCGTAAAAACCATTGATGATATGGACTATGGCTTAAATGATGCAAATGAAATGTTGCTCATGGCACAGGAAGAAGATGATGAGAGTCTGCTTGAGTCAATCAGCGAAGACATAGATGGCTTTGAGAAGCGTCTGGCAGAGCTAGAATTCCGTCGCATGTTCTCCGGTGAAATGGACGCCAATAATACATTTCTGGATATTCAATCGGGTTCGGGCGGTACAGAAGCGCAGGACTGGGCTGATATGTTATTACGCATGTATTTGCGTTGGGGCGAACAACATGGGTTCAAGACTGAGTTGATAGAGGTTTCTCCTGGTGATGTGGCAGGCATTAAAAGTGCGACCATCAAATATGAAGGAGACTACGCATTCGGTTGGCTACGTACAGAGACCGGTGTGCATCGCTTGGTCAGGAAGTCACCCTTTGATTCCGGTAATCGCCGACATACTTCGTTTGCCTCTGTTTTCGTCTCGCCTGAGATAGATGACAATATTGATATAGAAATAAATCCTGCCGATCTACGTGTAGACACCTATCGTGCCAGCGGTGCGGGTGGACAGCATGTCAACAAGACTGATTCCGCAGTGCGGCTGACACATTTACCAACAGGTGCGGTGGTGCAATGCCAGAGTGATCGTTCGCAGCATAAGAACAGGGACCAAGCCATGAAATTATTGCGTGCCAAACTTTATGAAATGGAAATGCAAAAAAGGAACGCTGATAAACAGGCGCTGGAAGATTCGAAGTCTGATATTGGCTGGGGCAGTCAGATTCGATCCTATGTGCTGGATCAATCGCGTATCAAGGATTTACGTACAGGCGTTGAAACAGGAAATACACAAGCGGTATTGGATGGCGATCTAGATATGTTTATTGAAGCAAGTTTGAAGAGCGGGCTGTAAGTGAAAGGTGAAAAGTGAAGAGTGGAAAATAAAGAATTAAAGTATTTCCCGTGGTTATTTTGGTATTTTTGCGTTTCACACTTCACATTTCACGCTTAACGATACAAACTCCAGTTTTAGATATAAAAATATAAAAATATAAAAATTAATAAATCTATGTCAAATACAGAAAAAAATAAGCCCGACGAGAATAAACTAATCGTCCAGCGACGTAAGCATCTTGAAGCATTACGTAAGAATGGTCAGGCCTATCCAAATGATTTTCGCCGTGACTCATTGGCAGATGAACTACATCAGATACACGGTGAATCAGATAAAGAAACCCTCGAGTCCGTTAGGATACGTGTCAGTGTCGCCGGTCGAATGATGACGCGACGGGTGATGGGTAAGGCTTCATTTGCGCATATACAGGATATGTCAGGCAAGATTCAGCTTTATGTCAGACGGGACGAACTGCCTGAAGGTCTTTATGATGAATTTAAGCATTGGGATCTGGGGGATATTATTGGTGCAGAAGGTCAGTTGATGAAAACTAATAAGGGTGAATTGAGTGTCCATGTTGATAATATTCGTTTACTGACTAAATCATTACGCCCACTCCCCGAAAAATTTCATGGCCTGACGGATCAGGAAACTAAATATCGACAACGTTATGTCGATTTAATTATCAACGAAGATACACGTAAAACATTTGCGATTCGCTCAAGCGTTGTTGATTTTATAAGAAACTATTTAAAGAGTGATGGCTTCATCGAAGTCGAGACACCGATGATGCACGTGATTCCTGGTGGCGCAGCAGCAAGACCATTTACCACACATCACAATACATTGGATATGGGTTTATACCTGCGCATTGCCCCGGAGTTATACCTGAAACGTCTGGTTGTCGGGGGGATTGAAAGAGTCTTTGAGATCAACCGTAGTTTTCGTAATGAGGGTTTATCACCAAGACATAATCCTGAATTCACTATGCTCGAATTTTATCAGGCCTATGCGGACTATGAAGACCTGATGAATTTAACTGAAGACTTGATGCGTAAATTGGTGATAGAAATTACGGGCGGCACGACGATTACCTATCAGGAAGATGAATATGATCTGGGCCAGACCTTTGTAAGAATGACACTGAAGGAGTCAATTCTGCATTTTAATCCTGATATCAGTGCGACTGATCTCGAATCTCTGGAGTCAGCCAGAGTGATTGCAGAAAAACTGGGTGTGCATTTGGAAGACAGTTACGGGCTCGGGAAGGTACAGGTAGAAATATTTGAGAAGACCGTAGAGTCTCGTTTAATGGCACCAACATTTATTACGGCCTATCCTACTGAAGTATCCCCTCTGGCACGCATGAATGATGACGATCCATTTGTCACAGATCGATTTGAATATTTTATCGGTGGGCGAGAGATTGCGAATGGTTTTTCCGAATTAAATGATCCGGATGATCAGGCAGAACGTTTTCGTAAACAGGTTGAAGATAAAGATGCCGGAGATGCGGAAGCCATGCATTACGATGAGGACTACATTACGGCACTGGAATATGGTATGCCGCCAACGGCAGGTGAAGGCATCGGCATAGACCGACTGGTCATGTTTTTGACTGATTCGCCGACGATTAAAGACGTAATTTTGTTTCCCCACATGCGCCCACACAGAAATGATGATTAGCGAAGTACTCCTGGGGTGCGCCCACACAGAAATGATGATTAGCGAAGTACTCCTGGGGTGCGCCCCATAGGGAATAATAACTAGAGAAATGCTAATTGAAGGGGCATTCTGGATAAAAGCTGAGAACCACCAGAAGTGCCCGAATCCTTTCAATATATTGAACATTTAAATGATGAACGGGAACTTCTCCTGGTCAAGTTAGTCCATGAGGTAGGCCATGTATTGATCAGGGTTTCCGCCAAAAATTAGTCAGTGGAGAAATTTGTCATGAAGGGCTTGATCACGTTTAGTGTATCTAATTTATTTGGAAACCGGTTCTTTATAACACCGGGAAACTTTATCAATAACTTGAGAGGACTCCTCAAATGTCTAGAGAAAGAAAATTAACACCAATTGCAGCAGCGCTTGGCG
Organism: uncultured Enterobacteriaceae bacterium; assembly: GCA_964428145.1. Taxonomy (GTDB): domain Bacteria; phylum Pseudomonadota; class Gammaproteobacteria; order Eutrophobiales; family Eutrophobiaceae; genus SMWN01. Next base: position 3,570 of record CAYRXP010000027.1, on the reverse strand, counting down.
CAACCTTTGCTGTTTCATTAATGGCTAGCCCAATCACACAAGCAGCAGCGAATCCTTTTACCATGACAGATCATGGTACCGGCTACATGGTGGCTGAAGGTAATTGCGGCGATAAGAAAGGCGAAGGTTCTTGTGGTGACAAGAAGGCCGAAGGTTCTTGTGGTGACAAGAAAGCTGAAGGCTCATGTGGCGACAAGAAGGCCGAAGGTTCTTGTGGTGACAAGAAAGCTGAAGGTTCTTGTGGCGATAAGAAAGCTGAAGGATCTTGTGGCGAAAAAAAAAATTAGACGGTAAATGTGGTGAAGGTAAATGCGGCGATAAAAAGGAAAAAATGAAAGAAGAAGGTAAATGTGGCGAAGGTAAGTGCGGCGATAAGAAATAATCCCGAGACTTCATCACATGTCTGAAACATATCCTGTACAGGGTGCAGGACTAGGACTGCGGCGAGCCTTCATTGGCTCGCTTGCAGGTGATATCCCCTCCCAAATAGATTTTATGGAAGTTGCGGCGATAAGAAAGGCGAAGGTTCTTGTGGTGACAAGAAGGCCGAAGGTTCTTGTGGTGACAAGAAAGCTGAAGGCTCATGTGGCGACAAGAAGGCCGAAGGTTCTTGTGGTGACAAGAAAGCTGAAGGTTCTTGTGGCGATAAGAAAGCTGAAGGATCTTGTGGCGAAAAAAAAAATTAGACGGTAAATGTGGTGAAGGTAAATGCGGCGATAAAAAGGAAAAAATGAAAGAAGAAGGTAAATGTGGCGAAGGTAAGTGCG
>CAYRXP010000027.1:0-2703 GCA_964428145.1 uncultured Enterobacteriaceae bacterium | reverse complement strand
AGAAGGCCGAAGGTTCTTGTGGTGACAAGAAAGCTGAAGGTTCTTGTGGCGATAAAAAGGAAAAAATGAAAGAAGAAGGTAAATGTGGCGAAGGTAAGTGCGGCGATAAGAAATAATCCCGAGACTTCATCACATGTCTGAAACATATCCTGTACAGGGTGCAGGATTAGGTCTGCGGCGAGCCTTCATTGGCTCGCTTGCAGGTGACATTCCCTCTCAAATAGATTTCATGGAAGTTGCACCGGAGAACTGGATCGATGTTGGTGGTGGTCTTGGTCGACAATTCCGGAAAATCTCAGAACAAATGCCAATGGTCTGTCATGGGCTATCACTTAATATTGGTGGTTCCGCGCCACTGGACGAACCGTTTATAAAACGTGTTAAACAATTTCTCGAAACGCATGATATGCGGATCTATAGCGAACATCTGAGCTACTGTGCCGATGAAGGTCATCTCTATGATCTGATGCCAATCCCTTTTACCGAAGAAGCCGTGCATTATGTGGCCAAAAGAATTCAGTGCGTACAGGATATTATTGGTCAACGGATGGCGATGGAGAATGCTTCCTATTATGCCGTCATGGGAAAGGAGATGGAGGAGATAGAATTTGTTAATGCCGTACTGGAGGAGGCCGATTGCCTGTTCCATATTGATATCAATAATATTTATGTGAACAGCATTAATCATAATTATGATGCTGAGGCCTTTCTCAAGGCGTTACCGGGAGATCGTATTGCCTATGCCCACATAGCCGGACACTATGTTGAAGCTGAAGACATACGCGTCGACACCCATGGCGCGGATGTCATTGATCCTGTCTGGCAATTGCTTGATGTGGCCTATGATCATTTTGGTGTATTCCCAACTTTGCTGGAAAGAGATTTTAATATTCCGCCATTAGAGACGTTACTGAAGGAAGTGGAAACTATCAGACACTACCAAACAAAATACGAGACCAATGACAAGGCTATCAAACAAAAATAAGGCTGAAGGTTTCAGAGAAGTTCAGTATGTGTTCACTCAGCATATGCGCGATCCGGAAAATAATCCTGCCCCGGAAGGTGTTGAAGATAGGCGCATAGGCGTTTATCGGGAACTTATCTATAACAATATAGAAGGTTTCATTGCCAATAGTTTTCCTGTCCTGCGCAAAATTACCCCGGATGACAGGTGGCATGAAATGTTGCGTGATTATGTTTGCAATCATCGGGCGCATACGCCCTTATTCCCAAGAATGCCGCTGGAATTTATACAGTTTCTTGAGGATGAGCGACACGGGCATCCGGAAGATCCAGACTTTATGCTGGAATTGGCCGCTTATGAATGGGCGGAAATAGCCATTTCACTCGATACAAGGGAAATAGAGATGGACGGGATCGATGTTGAGGGTGATTTGTTAGCCGGTGTTCCGGTATTGAACCCCCTTATCATGCCACAAACCTATCGGTATCCGGTTCATAAAATCAGTCCTGATTATTTGCCGGACATCCCCCCTGAGGTACCGACGTACTTACTGGTATACCGGCGCAAGGATGACGAAGTCGGGTTTCTTGAGTTAAACACGGTTTCCGCACGTCTAATTGAATGTATACAAGCTAATGATGACAAAACGGGTCTACAGCTATTGGAGAGGATTGCTGAGGAACTCAAGCATCATGATCCGCAGGTCGTCATCAATGGCGGCCATGAAATTATGCGCGATATGCACGACAAGGATATTTTATTGGGTGTCAAAGCCTGAATCAGTAACAAATCACATCAACAGTAATAAATCATATCTGTCCTGAAGGGGAGTCAAGATGATGATGTTAGATCAGACATAAACATTTTTAATATCCACGCACAGATATCCCACGTTTAGATGTGGAAGGCACACATTATATAAAATTATATACAGATAAATAGATATAGGTACATAAAGAGGAGAGCAGTATGTCTACAGTCATATGCATTGTTAACAAGGCGCAGGAACTCTTTGACAAGGTGCGCACGTCCGTTGATTTTATCGGGCCATTGTTGCTTAGAATTTATATTGTTCCTGTATTCTGGGTTGCAAGTAATAACAAATGGAATCCATTTGCTGAGAATGGCACATTCAATCCTATAGAAGGATTGAAATATACATCACAATGGTTTGGTGATTCACTGGGTATGCCAGTACCGGATTTGATGGCATTCCTCGCATGGGGCACTGAATATTTTGGCGCCATTCTGTTGGCACTGGGACTGGCAACACGCTGGATATCTATTCCTTTGATGGCCACAATGATTGTCGCAGCAGTGACTGTCCACTGGCAGAATGGTTGGCAGGCTGTACATGATCTATCTAGTCCGTATGCCTCTGCCAATGCAGGTGAGGCCATTGAAAGACTCAGTCGCGCAAAAGATATTCTTCGAGAACATGGGAATTACGACTGGCTAACGGAACATGGTAATTTTATTATTTCCAATAGCGGCATTGAATGGGCAGCGACCTATTTTATTATTTTGTTGGCACTGTTCGTTACGGGTGGGGGTAAATTTGTCAGTGTTGATTATTGGCTGGCAAAGAAATTCAGGGCTTAATATAGAAGCGAAAAATATTTAGCAGCCTGTAGTGAATTACAAAATGACCGATCTGACTTTCAATTATTTTTTGAAATCGTGTCGGTCATTTTTTATTTGGGACAAACACAAATGTTAACGTCTCATACCGAACTTTT
>CAYRXP010000026.1:7049-12726 GCA_964428145.1 uncultured Enterobacteriaceae bacterium | reverse complement strand
CTGGTATTGGCCGCCAATCTGCTTTCTGATGCAGTACGTGATGCTTTTGATCCAAGGTTACGAGAATCTTTAGAATGAACTGTGGTATTTATCGAAACTCTATATTTCAATGATATTTGTTGAGCCAGAAAAAAGTTATTAAAAAAAATAGTTATGAAAAAAATAATTATGGCGTCTACTCAACAAAAAGCCTAATCTCAGTATGAGAATACATTGACTCACCAGGATTCAGTTGATTCAGATCAAGTTAATTCAGGGCAAGTTGGTTGATAGTAAGATAATTATAAAGCATGGTATGGAGATGTAGTTATGGCAACTAGAAAATCGGCATCTGTAAAATCGAGTCGAGCAGTTTTTATAGTTGATGGTAATCGTGCACCATTTCTTAAAGCGCGAGGTATCCCCGGCCCATTTACAGCTTCGGAATTAGCTGTTTATTCAGCACGTCAACTTCTTGCCAGGCAATCATTTGAACCAGCGGAATTCGATGAAGTCATTTTGGGTTGTATTATGCCGGGTGCTGATGAGGCAAATATTGCTCGCGTCGTGTCGCTCAGACTGGGTTGTGGGAAACGTGTGCCCGCATGGACAGTTCAGCGAAATTGTGCATCTGGCATGCAGTCGATAGATTGTGCCGCGCAGAATATTGCGATGGGAAGGTCAGAACTGGTTCTGGCAGGTGGTACAGAGGCAATGAGTTATGCACCGCTTTTGTTCAGTAAAGCTATGGCAACATGGTTTGGAAAGTTTTCATCTGCAAGAGATGTCGGCAGCAAATTGAAACTGTTAAGCAGATTTCGTCCTTCCTTGCTTACGCCGGTTATCGGATTACTCAAAGGCTTATCTGACCCAGTTGTTGGATTGTCTATGGGGCAAACTGCTGAAATTATTGCACACCGTTTTTCAATTTCTCGACAGGCAATGGATGCCTATGCAGTACAAAGTCATCAGCGTTTGTTTGCTGCAAGTGAACAGGGTCGCTTATCTGAAATTGAAGTGTTGTATGACAGCCAGGGGAAATATTATGATCATGATGATGGGGTACGGGCTGATGCAAACATCGAAAAACTGGGGACACTAAAGCCGGTATTTGACAAAGAATTTGGTCATGTCACATCAGCGAACAGTTCGCAGATAACAGATGGTGCTGCCTGGGTGATTCTTGCCAGCGAAGGTGCTGTAAAAAAACATCAATTACCCGTACTGGCAAGAGTGGTAGATAGTGAGTGGGCAGGTCTTGAACCGAGCCAAATGGGACTGGGCCCAGCGCATGCCATGGCCCCACTATTGAAGCGAAACAAACTAAAAGTTGAAGATGTGGACTACTGGGAACTCAATGAAGCATTTGCCGCTCAGGTTCTGGCTTGTGTTGAGGCGTGGAAGGATAGTCAATATTGTCGATCAGAATTGCACACGCGTTCAGCGATTGGTGAAATCGACCAAGCCCGGCTGAATGTCGATGGCGGTGGTATCAGCCTTGGGCATCCTGTCGGTGCCAGTGGTACCAGAATCGTATTACATCTTTGTCATTTGCTTGAACAAAATAATGCGCATAAGGGGATGGCCTCACTCTGTATCGGGGGTGGGCAAGGCGGTGCAATGTTGTTAGAACGAGACAGCGGATGAATAAAATGCGGATAAATAAAAATCGATCTTTGGCTTAAGGGAATAATCAATGTCAAATAAACAATGGAAAAACTGGCATCTTGAAACTGACGAGGACGATGTTATCTGGTTGCATTTTGACAAGGCCGAGAGTAGCACGAACGTTTTTTCTGCAGATGTCTTTGCAGAATTTTTCGAGATTCTTGATCAATTATCAGGAATAAATCCAAAGGGCTTGATCATTCTCTCGGACAAGGAAAGTGGTTTTATCGCAGGCGCAGATATCGAAGAATTCACACAACTTGAAAGCGAGGAACAGGCGCTTGAGTTAATCAGAGTAGGTCAGTCTGCCTTTGACAAACTACAGGCATTGCCCTTCCCAACACTAAGTCTGATTAATGGTTTTTGCCTGGGCGGTGGGTTTGAAATGTCATTGGCATGTGATTATCGTATTGCCCTGGATGAACCAAAGACACGCCTTGGCCTGCCTGAAGTACTCCTGGGTATTCATCCCGGATGGGGTGGAACAATGCGATTGACTCGCCTGGTTGGTGCACTCGCCGCGATGGATTTGATGTTAAGCGGGCGAACGATCAGTGCTCGTGCTGCAAAAAAATTGGGTATAGTGGATCGTGTCGCGCCGCAGAGGCATCTCAAGCGCGCAGCAAAGATCTTGATATTAAAACGTCCTACAATCAGTGCTTCGGGCAAGATCAGGGCAATTGCTAATACGAGGGTGGTAAGACCATTGTTGGCTAAATACCTGCGTAAGCAGGTTGCAAAACGAGCACCGGAAAAACATTATCCAGCACCCTATGCCCTGATTGATTTATGGGAAAAGTATGGTGGTGATGAAAAAACAATGCTCAAGGAAGAGGCCATCTCCGTCGCACAGCTGGTGTCCGGAGCGACGGCACAAAATCTTGTGCGAGTCTTTCTGTTGCAGGAGAGACTCAAGTCTCTAAGCAAAGGAGTTGATTTTCAACCGAAGCATGTCCATGTCATTGGTGCAGGTATTATGGGCGGCGATATTGCTGCATGGTGTGCCTTAAAAGGACTGACGGTTACATTGCAGGATCGGGAACCCAAATTTATTGCCCCCGCAGTCAAGCGTGCACACGCCCTATTCAAAAAACGTCTGAAAGCGCCTCATCTGGTCCAGGCAGCCAAAGACAGACTGATTCCCGATCAACAAGGCTCGGGTGTGAAAAGTGCGGATGTCGTGATCGAGGCAATTATTGAAAACAAAGAAGCAAAACAGGAATTATTCAGTCAAATAGAATCACTGTTGAAGCCGGATACTATTCTCGCGACGAATACATCCAGTATCCCGTTGGACGAACTAAGTGAAACGTTACAGCAACCTGACAGACTCGTAGGTATACATTTCTTTAATCCTGTCGCCAAGATGCAGTTGGTAGAAATTGTTGAAGGGGAAAACACATCCCAGGAAAATAAAAATAAAGCAGCAAAGTTTTGTCGTTGTATAGATCGATTACCTTTGCCTGTAAAAAGCTCCCCAGGATTCCTTGTGAATAGAATTTTAATGCCCTACCTCATGGAAGCTGTCAAATTGCTGGAGGAGGGAGTCCCTGCACAAGTCATCGATAGGGCAGCAACCGATTTCGGCATGCCCATGGGACCCATTTTACTAGCTGATACCGTTGGCCTGGATATTTGTTTATCTGTTGCCGAAATTTTAGGTGAAGCACTAGGCTTAAATGTACCAGAGGCATTACGTAAAAAGGTTAAAGCAGGGAAACTCGGCGTAAAAAGTGGTCAGGGATTTTATCAATATAAAAAAGGCAAACAGATGAAAACTAAAGTGAATGTCGACAATTCAGACAGCCATTCTGAAGATATTGCAGACCGACTCATATTGCAGATGCTGAATGAATCAATCGCCTGTTTGAGAGAAGGTGTGATTGGGGATATGGATCTGGTCGATGTTGGGATGATCTTTGGTACCGGGTTTGCCCCCTTCCGCGGTGGTCCAATGCATTATATGGAACAAAGAGGTCGGCAGGTAATTGTTGATCGATTAAAGGAGCTTGAAGGGCAGTATGGAGAACGATTCGCTGCAGATGCGGGTTGGGAAACAATTAGCTAGGTAAATGACTCTAAAGTACTGACATAAGGAGCGATTGCGTGCCTGAGAAAATCATTCATACATCAGATCCATCGGTTGAAGTAAATATTCATGCCGCGACGATTTCGTCAGACCTTGCTGTTACGATTCCAGGGCTATTCAGAGAGAGAGTTGAGCGCTCGCCGGACACCATTGCCTATCGTTATTTTGATCATAAGGAATCCCTCTGGAAAGAATCAACCTGGCAAGAGATGGGCATTGAAGTTGCACGCTGGCAGGCCGCACTAAAAAAAGAATCACTGGTGAAAGGTGATCGTGTTGCCATCATGGCAAAAAACTGTCGTGAGTGGATAATATTTGATCAGGCTGTTTTAGGCCTGGGTCTCGTCATTGTTCCTCTTTATACGCAGGATCGCGCAGATAATGCCGCTTACATCCTCAAGGATTGTGATGCAAAATTATTAATCATTGGTAACTCTGAGCAATGGTCGACACTTATAAAGAATCCCCACTGTTTTGATACAGTAAATCGTGTCGTTTCGATTGAAGATATAGGTGCTGCCAATGAAGCAAAATTAATTAGCTTGCAAAACTGGTTGGCCGAGAGGGCTGATGCCGAGAAAAATAGTAGCTTAATCAGGGATGAATCTGATGCCGATGAGTTGGCAACCATTGTCTACACATCCGGGACCACTGGCAATGCAAAGGGGGTCATGCTCAGCCATCGTAACATCTTGTGTAATGCATATAGTGGCTTAAGAAGTATCCATGTAACAGACAAAGATACGTTCCTTTCCTTTTTGCCTCTCTCACACACGCTCGAGCGAACGGGAGGTTATTACTTGCCGATGATGTCAGGGGCGACGGTTGCATTTGCTCGAAGTATTTCTGGGCTTGCCGAGGATTTATTGAGGATCAGGCCGACTCGTCTGGTTACGGTACCCAGAATATTCGAACGTATTTATGTAAAAATAAAAGAAGAACTTGATAACAAACCAAAATTGATATGGCTACTGTTTAAACTGACAGTTGATGTGGGATGGAGGCGTTTCGAATATGCACAAGGAAGGGCAAAATATTCACCATCAATATTACTGTGGCCATTACTCTATTTACTTGTCGCAAAAAAAATACAACACCGCTTCGGCGGCAACTTAATTGGTGCTATTTGTGGTGGCGCACCTGTTGCACCTAGCATTTCCAGAATATTCATTGCGCTTGGTATCCCGATATTACAAGGCTATGGCCTGACTGAGAGCAGCCCTGTTATCAGCGCTAATCGAGTGAAGCATAATATTCCGGCCAGTATTGGACTAGTGTTCCCGGATGTCGAAGTCCGTATAGGAGAGAATGATGAATTATTGGCCAGGGGTGATAACGTGATGATGGGCTACTGGAATAACCCTGAAGAGACACTTAAAGCAATAGATAATGATGGGTGGTTACATACAGGGGACAAGGCAAGGATTGAGCATGATTACATCTATATTACAGGAAGATTGAAAGAGATCATTGTCATGGCCAATGGTGAAAAAGTCTCACCGGCAGATATGGAAATGGCTATCGCGTATGATGTATTGTTTGAACAAGTGATGATCATAGGTGAAGCCAGGCCCTATTTAGTCGTGATTGCTGTATTGGAAAAAGAGCAATGGAAACGATTTTCCAAAAGGATGGGATTTGCAGAGAATGATCTTACCAACACAGAAGTTAAAAAAATCCTGTTAAAAAGAATCTCTCGTAATCTGCATAATTTTCCGGGTTATGCACAAATCAGGAGAATATCGTGCACACTGGAACCCTGGACGATCGAACAGGGTTTGATTACACCAACACTCAAGGTAAAAAGGCCTAGAGTGACAGAAAAATTTCAGCAACAGATTGATGCAATGTATGAAGGACATACAATATGAACGAGAAAAACACAGTGTTGCCCGATAAACAACCTGCAATTCGTGTTGCAGCAATGCCTGCAGACACTAA
>CAYRXP010000026.1:3032-6949 GCA_964428145.1 uncultured Enterobacteriaceae bacterium | reverse complement strand
CAATCCGGAAACGATAAAGGTTACCGAGGCAGAATTAACTTATGTTGCGCTGGATAAAAATAGAAAACCACGCAGCGTCCCGCCCAGGCTTGATAGTGAAGCGGTATGAGCCCGTGTGTGGTTAAAGCCGCCTGCTGTCATAGTTGCTATCGCCCAAGGGCAACAGGCATCGCGCTTTCAGACATAGATGAGATAAGCCATATAATATAAACCATGAGTTCACCTTTACTTGACGTAATCAATTTACAAACTTCATTTGGCGAAGGTGAACATGCCGAACGTGCCGTTGATGGTATTAGTTTTTCAATCAATCGGGGGGAGACATTCGTCCTGCTCGGCGAGTCAGGCAGTGGTAAATCAGTGACAGCTCTGTCAATCTTGCGATTATTGCCCGCCGCAGCGCGAATCAATCAGGGGAATATAATTCTGGACGGTGTAGATTTGCTTGCACTACCTGAGTCTGCGATGCGTGATGTCCGTGGTGGACGAATTGCCATGATTTTTCAGGAACCTCAGACATCATTGAACCCTGTGCTTACTGCAGGTCAGCAAATCGGTGAAACACTGAAACGTCATAAAAATTTACGTGGTAGTGAACAGCATAGACAATCAATCGAACTGCTTGATGCTGTAGGTATCCCCGAGCCTGATCGACGCATTAATGAATATCCACATCAGTTCTCTGGCGGAATGAAGCAAAGAATTATGATTGCCATTGCATTAGCGGGAGAACCTGAATTATTAATCGCTGATGAGCCAACAACTGCACTGGATGTCACGATACAAGCACAAGTGCTGGATATTTTACGACAGTTGCAAAAAGAGACTGGCATGGCAATTTTATTTATCACGCATGATCTGGCTGTGGCATCTGAAATGGCTGATCATGTCGCCGTGATGCGGTATGGCAAGATCGTTGAACAGAATTCCAGAGATTCATTTTTTGGTAATCCAAGCCATCCCTACTCTCAGGAATTGTTCGCTGCGCTTCCGAGCAAGACCAAACGAGATTCCGAAGCACAGTACAGTCACACAAAATGGAAAGACAATGACGAAGATACTCTGTTAAAAGTGCGCGATCTCAAAGTACATTTCCCGATAAAAAAAGGATTTTTGAAAAAAACGGTAGGTTATGTACGTGCGGTAGATGGCGTGTCTATTGATATATATAGTGGACAAACACTTGCGATCGTAGGTGAGTCTGGTTCAGGAAAAACCACCATGGGTAAGGGCATTTTGCAATTAATACACGCAACAGACGGTAGCGTTGTTTTTGATGGCCAGGAACTCACACAATTAAAAGGTAAGGCGTTGAGGCAACGACGTTCTGATATTCAAATTGTATTTCAGGACCCTTATTCATCAATGAATCCACGTATGATGATAGCTGATGTCATCGCTGAGGGTATGGTAGCGCAGGGGATTGGTGATTCCAGACAACAGCGACTGAAGCGTGTTGATGAGTTGCTGGAAAAGGTAGGCCTTGAACCGCGTCATAAGAATCGTTATCCACATGAATTTTCAGGTGGGCAGCGACAGAGAATATGTATCGCCAGGGCGCTTGCGGTTGATCCAAAATTAATTGTCTGTGATGAGCCAACCAGTGCACTGGATGTCTCTGTACAAGCGCAAATTCTTGAGCTTCTTAAAGATCTGCAGGAAAACATGGGGCTTGCCTATTTGTTTATCACACACAATATCAGTGTGGTTGAATATCTAGCGCACTATGTAGCCGTAATGTACCAGGGGAAAATTGTTGAGCAGGGGACAGTCGATGAAGTATTGACCAACCCGCAAGATCCGTACACACAAAGACTATTGGCCGCAGTGCCAAGGATAAAGACGGGGACATAGTCAAGAACACCTCTACTAACTGTTTTTTACGCGGTTGCAGCGTCAGTTCCGTGCTCAGATCCTCATGTATGGCTTATACACTGCGGTCTTGCGCGCGGCGCTTCCTTACACCCACGAAAAAAATCGAATTAGTAGAGGCACTCTAAATTCAATAATAGTCACTTATTTCTATTTGAATGTTCCTCACAAATCTATTAAAATCCGGCGTTCTTTAATTCTTGCTCCACTGTGAAATAGTCAGGGGGCTGCTAAAAACCAAGAGGATTATCTTAATGCGACATTATGAAGTTGTGTTCATGGTCCATCCGGATCAAAGTGAACAGGTACCTGCAATGATTGAGCGGTACCGTAATATGATCGAGTCAAGTGGTGGTGCTATCCACCGTCTCGAAGACTGGGGTCGTCGTCAGTTAGCCTATCCAATCAACAAAATTCACAAGGCACATTACGTGTTGATGAATATCGAATGTGGCGCCGAACCATTGAAAGAACTGGACAGTGCCTTCAGATTTAACGATGCGGTTATTCGTAACCTTATAATTAAACGTGATGGTGCGGTTACAGAGACTTCGTTACTGGCGAAAATGAAAGAAGAAGAAGAGGTTGCTGCGAAACTGAGAGCTGAGGCAGATGAAAAAGCCAGGGTTGTGGCAGAAAAAAGAGCAGAGTCTGAAGCGGAAGAAATAGCTAAGGCTGAATCTGCAGAAGCAGAGAACCCAAGTGCAGAAGCACCCGTTGTGGGTGCAGCAAGAGAAGAAGTAACTGAATCGGTGACAGAGAACGCTTCCGAAGATATCACTGAAGTCGCTGAATCTGTAACAGAGAACGCTTCCGAAGAAATCACAGAAAAAACGGAGGATTAATAAAATGTCACGTTATTTCCGTCGTAAACGTTTTTGTAAATTCACAGCCGAGGGTGTCAAGGAAATTGATTATAAGGACGTGAATACATTGAAGAATTATCTGACCGAAACAGGCAAGATTGTTCCGAGTAGAATTTCCGGTACCAAAGCGCGCTACCAGAGACAATTGGTTACTGCAATCAAGCGTGCGCGTTTTCTAGCGTTGATGCCTTATTGCGATTCACACTAGAAGCCTTAAACCGATAAGCCCAGAATCAATGAGTTTGGTGTCTGATGAACCTTTCCTCAGATACATCTCAGGTTAATTGAAAATCATGCGTGCTCTTGGTGGTTTTATGCTGATTGGACGCTTGCAAGCAGTGACTGTAATCAGTCTGTTCACAATGATTGCAATGTCACTTCCAGCACTTTCATATTTAATAAGTGGTGTCCCGGCAGGCTTAATCATTTTAAGGAAAGGGCCCGCATATGGAATGCAGGTGCTGCTCGTTTGTTTATTGGCGGTGGTACTTTTTGTCGCTTTGACAGGTGTAAATCCGCAAGTCGCATTGGCATTTGCACTCGGTATTTGGGTCCCCGTAGCTATTTGTTGCAGTGTCCTGAGAATAACACAGTCACAAGGTTGGCTAGTTTTTGCGGCGGGTGTGATTGGAATAGCTTATGTTTTGATGGTGCATTGGCTGATAGATGATGTACCAGCCTGGTGGCTGCAATGGATGGAAATGTGGATTAGAAATGCTTTCCCTGACGGTGGTGGTGAGCAATACCAGAAGGTTCTGGAACAAGCGGCACCGGCAATGAATGCAATGATGGCAAGCGGTATGACGATTAGCCTGGTCGTCGCCACATTTATATCCCGCTGGTGGCAATCAGCGTTGTTTAATCCAGGTGGATTTAGAACAGAGTTTTACGCCCTGAGACTACCAAATGTCGTTTTATTCCTGACTTTGATGGGCATAGGGTTACTTTATACCAGTGGTGGGCAACCGGGCTCGGCAGGCCTGGACATACTGGTCGTTGTTATTGTGCTGTATTTATTTCAGGGACTCGCATCAGTACACAGGATCGTGGCCGCGAAAAGTATGCCCCGTGGTTGGTTAATCATGATGTATGTTTTGCTGCTTTTTGTGCCACAAGCAGTTCTGCTGGTTGCCTGTCTGGGTTTGGTGGATTCATGGATGATCAATAGGAATAAAGAGG
>CAYRXP010000026.1:0-2932 GCA_964428145.1 uncultured Enterobacteriaceae bacterium | reverse complement strand
GAATTATGCTATGGTGTGTCTTAGATAGAGAGGTCATTTAGATGGAAGTTATACTACTAGAAAAAATTAATAAACTGGGTGATCTGGGTGATCAAGTCAGGGTAAAGGCTGGTTATGGTCGAAATTATTTAATCCCAATCGGCAAGGCAGTCACCGCTACACCAGAGAACGTCGAGAAATTCGAGTCGCGTCGTGCCGAGTTGGAAAAGGCGCAGGCTGACGTATTTCGGACGGCAACGGCACGCGTAGAAAAAATGAATTTAGTAGAAGTTACGTTGGCAAGAAAGGCAGGTGAAGAAGGGAAGTTATTCGGTTCTGTCAGTGCTGCTGATATTGCAGAAGCAGTCGTGGCAGCAGGTGTTGATTTGGCTAAAAATGAAGTACGACTACCAGAAGGCCCACTCAGGGCATTGGGTGAATTTGAGGTTGCGACACACTTGCATGCTGATGTTGATGCCAGGATAAAAGTGACAATCGTCGCTGAAGAATAGTGAATACATATCAGTGTTCCCTAGCAAGGATCCAGAATTATTTATTGAATAATCCTTGATCGGAGTTTCGGGCAGGAATGCTGGCATGATTATCAATCACAAACTCCTTCAGGAGGAGTGAATGCAGGATACTGTACATACAGCTGAAACTGTCGATACAGAAACAGCTTCGTTAAAGATCCCGCCGCATTCTATTGAGGCTGAAATGGCGGTATTGGGTGGTGTTCTCCTGAATAATGATGTGTGGGAACATGTCACTGAAAGAGTCTCGGAAGATGATTTTTATCGCAAGGATCATCGTATTATTTTTCGAGCTATGACAACTCTTGATGATGACGGTCAACCTTATGATGTCGTGACTGTTGCAGAATGGTTGGAAAATCATCAGCAACTCGATGATGCTGGTGGCTTGACTTACCTTGCTGCCCTTGCCGAAAGAACCCCCGGCGTCAGTAATATTAAAGCCTATGCCGACATCGTCAGAAAACGTTCCGTGTTAAGGCAGCTTGCCCAAGCAACCAATAAGATCAGTGAAAACGTCTTCAACCCCCAAGGGCTTAGCAATGAACAGATTCTGGATCAAGCTGAGCAAGTAGTATTTGAGATTGCCGAAAGAGAATCAAAGGGCCGTAGAACTTACGATACCATCAAGGATCTGTTGGTTAGTGCACTGGACAAGATTGATGAACTTTTCCGTCGAGATAGTCACATCACAGGTGTTGCCACAGGTTTTGATAAATTCGATGAATTAACAGCCGGTTTGCAGCCCTCTGATCTGGTCATCATCGCAGGCCGTCCCTCCATGGGCAAAACAGCCCTGGCAATCAACTTTGCAGAACATGCTGTCATTCAGGATAAACTTGCAGTTGCCATATTTAGTATGGAAATGCCGGGAAGTTCCCTGGCGATGCGTATGATGTCTTCATTGGGCAGGATAGATCAACACAAGATACGCACCGGCAAACTCAAAGATGAAGACTGGCCCAGGCTAACCTCTGCCGTTGAAATTCTGAAAGATGCGCGACTGTTTGTTGACGATACACCCGCCTTGACACCGTCTGAGATCAGGGCACGCTGCCGTCGAATATACAGAGAACATGGTGGTCTTGATATGGTCATAGTCGATTATCTACAGTTGATGCAGGTTGCAGGCACCAGCGAAAATCGTGCGACAGAGATATCCGAGATCTCCCGTTCGCTCAAAGCCATGGCAAAAGAATTGAATGTGCCTGTTATTGCAATATCGCAACTCAACAGAAGTCTTGAACAACGGCAAGATAAACGCCCGGTGATGTCCGATCTTCGTGAGAGTGGTGCGATAGAACAGGATGCTGATCTGATTGTGTTTATTTATCGTGATGAGGTGTATAACGAGGGTACAGCAGAAGAAGGCAAGGCCGAGATCATTATCGCCAAGCAACGTAATGGACCCATTGGTAAAGTTGTACTTACGTTTTTGGGTCAGTACACCAAATTCGAAAATTATATTCCGGATCCTAATTTCCCCGTATCAGGTGGAGACTTCGCTAGTGGAGGATATGCCAAAGGAGGATATGAATGAGCCGACCTGCAAAGGTTGTCATTAATCTTCCCGCACTTCGTCATAATTTCAGTCGTATCCGCACATTAGCACCTAATTCTCGAGTCATGGCCATCGTCAAGGCGGATGCGTATGGACATGGCCTGGTTCGTATTGCGCAATGTCTTGAGCATGCTGATGCCTTTGGTGTCGCCTGCCTGGAAGAAGCCAGAGAATTGCGACAAGCAAAGATTCAACAACGCATCATCCTTCTTGAAGGTCCCTATTCGGGAGAAGAGCTGACTGAGATCAGCCAGTTGGGATTAGACATGGTTGTGCATGATCTTTCACAAGTTGAAATGCTTGAACAAAACCAGCTAAACAAACCTATTTGTATATGGTTGAAGTTGGACACCGGCATGCATCGTCTTGGATTTTCACCGGATTTAGCCAGCGAAGTGCTTGCAAGACTGGAGCAGTCTACCTGTGTGGAGGATGTTCGTTTGATGACACACCTCGCCAGTGCCAATAATCGTGAAGACCCGATGACAAGTGAACAGATCCACTGTTTCAGTCAGTTCAATAAAAATATGTCGCTTGAAAAGACCATTGCAAATTCTGCTGCTATCCTCGCTTTCCCGGATGCCCACGTTGATTGGGTGCGGCCAGGTATCATGCTTTATGGTGTCTCTCCATTTTCTGACAGCAATGGTCCACAAGAAGGATTAAAACCAGTGATGACACTTAAATCAAGATTAATCACGGTTAAAGCATTGAAGACAGGAGAGCCAGTAGGGTATGGGGCGACGTGGCGTTGTCCGGAAGACATGTCTGTCGGGGTTGTCGCAGCTGGGTACGGCGACGGTTATCCGCGTCATGCTGAATCAGGCACACCTGTCCTCGTGAATGGAAAAAGGGTTGA
>CAYRXP010000025.1:6974-13076 GCA_964428145.1 uncultured Enterobacteriaceae bacterium | reverse complement strand
CAATGATGCTGGACGGCAGATGGATATTCTTACCGTCAGTATCTGGCTCCGATATCTTCAGCAATGCGGCGTCAAGATTAGTTTCCCGGGGAATGCATATCAGGGTAATTATATCCTTGAGATTGCAGACAAACTGTTTAACGACAAACAACAAGCGCTTAGCTGTAAAATGGATTCCCCCGGAAATATCCTTAAGGAGTATGAGGAGACAGACGATCCCGAAACGAAGATGGATCAGCTAATAACCATTTCGAAATCAACGCTTGGAAGTAATAATTATCAGTCAATACTGGATTTGGGGCTAAATGAGATTCTCGATGTTATTCGTAAAGATTTAGCTGATTTTGGTGTGGTATTCGACCGTTGGTTTTTTGAGCGGACACTATCAGATGATAAGAAAATTCAAAAGTGTATCGATAGGCTAAAAGAAAGCAATTTTGTATATGAAGAAAATGGCGCCCTGTGGTTTCGTTCAACAGCTTTTGGTGATGAAAAAGATCGGGTTATCACACGTGAAAATGGACAAACAACTTATTTTGCATCTGATATCGCCTACCATTTAGAAAAATTCTCACGAGGCTATGACAGGGCCATCAATATCTGGGGGGCAGATCACCATGGCTATATCGCCAGGGTCAAGGCGGCTCTTTCTGCGCTTAATGAAAACTCTGGTGCACTAGAAATACTCCTGGTCCAGTTTGCAACGCTATACCGAGGCACCGAAAAACTACAGATGTCTACTCGTTCCGGGCAATTTGTCACCTTGAGGGAATTACGTGATGAAGTAGGTAAAGATGCGACGCGTTTTTTCTACATCATGCGTAAGAGCGAACAACATCTTGATTTTGACCTGGAATTGGCGAAATCAAAATCCAACGAGAATCCTGTGTACTACATTCAGTATGCACACGCCAGAATCTGTAGTGTACTGAAACAGGTGGAAGAAAAAGGATTTTCATACGATGTCGCGGTCGGAAATAAAAACCTACACACCCTGACCGAGCCATCCGAAGAAAAACTCATTACAACATTATCCCGTTATCCGGAAATTGTCCAGGCCGCTGCAAAAGAATATGAACCTCATCAACTTGCTTATTACCTTAATGATCTTGCAAACGAGTTTCATAGCTATTACAACTCTTGTCAGTTCATTGTTGATTCTGAAGAGTTAAGAAACGCGCGTCTTAATCTTATCTGTGCTAGTAAACAAGTCATTGCTAACGGGCTTGGTATTTTAGGTGTATCTGCACCAGAACAAATGTAACAGAAGAAATGTAGAAAATGCCCAAAGATTATAAAAACTTCAATTCAGGCAAGAAGAAGTCTGCTAGAAATTCTAAGCAACTGAAATCATTTTTTGCTGGCCTAACAGTCGGGCTTTGTGTCGCAATTATTGTTTATTTTTATCAACATGATGTCGCGCAACAAACACAAATTATACAACCGCAAGTTACCGTCGCAAAACCCACGCCAGAATTAGGCCAAAATGATGATACACCCCCACCAACATTTGATTTCTATCAAATTCTCCCCAACATGGAAGTCAACGTCTCTGAATGGGAAGCCGAAGATGATGGTGATATTGAAGAACAAGCTGATCTTGGCACCGAAAACACAGGGATCTACATCCTTCAAATCGGTTCATTCAAACAATTTGACGCTGCTGACGAAATCAAGGCGAAACTTGCTTTCATGGGTATATCAGCAGAAATACAGCGTGTGGTCATCAATGGCAAAGATATCAGACACCGGGTAAGAGTAGGTCCTTATGCAGATTCAGAAAAACTTTCGAGAATACGTAGCCAGCTCACTGAAAATAATCTGGGTTATATGCTATTAAAGCTGCAAAGTGAAAACTAGACCACGTTTGCATCTCTGCGATTAAAAATGAGAAAAACTTTAATGTGATTGATGCCACGAAATAGTCTTACCTCAATCCAGCCAATATTCATTAAATGTGATGTAGTTCACATAACCCCACTATTTCTACGTGTTTATTATGGAGCGGGTGATGGGAATCGGACCCACGTATTCAGCTTGGGAAGCTGATGTTCTACCATTGAACTACACCCGCAAGAAATTAGATTAATTCTATCTGTAATAATGTATCAGGGAAACTATCCAAAGCAGTGTGCTCTCTATCATTTTTTGGTGTAATATTTACCCTGGATATCAAATAGCAGAACGCATTGATATTAGACATTTCTTTAATTTTAATAATATAATCAGTCTGTTAGTGATTTTTTTAGATCATGGTCAGAGTGTATTCGAATAATAGCTTGAAGGGGATTAAAGGCTAAACCTATGGAGAACACGAGACCAACGGTTATTGGCGTAGACAACAGTCCGTCAATGAAAAAATTACTCGAAAGAAGCACGAAAGATCTGGATATTGATTTGACTGTGTTTACTTCCGCTGAAGAGGCATGGCCATACTTGCAAGCAAACACGCCAAATTTAATCATTGTAAGTATCCTATTGCCCGATAAGAACGGCCTGTCACTGTTAAGGGATCTTAGACAACTACCAGCTCACCGTGAAACACAGGCAATCATTGTAAGTTCCAAGGATTATGCTCAGGATCGAATGGTTGCCAAAGACCTGGGTGTCCTGGAATTTATCCCCAAGCCCATGTCTATGCAGACAATTACAGATGTTGTAGTAAAATACACCCAGGCAAGTTTGAAAAGCGATAGTAAATAAGCAAAAAAAATAATCTGATGAGTAATGCACAACTCCGATTTTGGGGTGTTCGTGGTTCTTATGCGGCACCTTTTTCCAGCCACCTCGGTGTCGGCGGCAACACCTCGTGCGTGGAAATCAGGACGGATGATCACCTGCTGATCTGTGATGCTGGTACCGGCATCATCCCGCTTGGGAACAAATTAATACAGCAAGATCAAATACGGGAAATATTTGTCATTTTGACTCATTATCACTGGGATCATGTCTGTGGTTTACCTTTCTTTGTCCCTGCTTTTATGCCTGACTGGAAGATCAATTTTTTCGGTCCAGGTGATAACCCGGAATTAATAGAGGAACATATCTCTGCACAAATGCAAGCACCCTATTTCCCTGTGGGTACGGAAACCTGGCTGGCAGAGACAAATTATCTCGAGCCGCAAAGTGATGGTTTTCAGTACGGGCCCATGAAAATTAGCTATTCAAACGTGCATCATCCGGGCATTACTTTTGGATATAAGATTGAAGTCAATGGCAAGACGATTGTTTATGCATCAGACAATGAATGTAAGTTTATTGAGAAATCAATCAAGCGTAGAACTGATGAGTTCACTGAAGAGGAACATGAACTAATCAAAGAAATGATCCATGAAGAGCATCAGTCAGAATTAACCCTATTCAAAGATGCAGATATCCTTATTCACGATGCCCAATATACACCCGATGATTATGAAAAAAAACACGGATGGGGCCACTCTTGCTACGTTGATTCGATCGATACTGCTATCGACGCCAATGTAAAAGAGCTTTACCTGTTTCATCATGATCCGAACTATGACGATGCCGCTATGGAAGTAATCCAAAAACATTCTAATGAGATCATCAAGGAAAAAGGTTCATCGCTTGTCTGTCACATCGCTAAAGAAGGCATGACAATAGATCTTTGAATATTCATATTTCGGTGTAAGCCTTTCATCAATCATTTAGTAGCTATGCAAATCACACTCAACGGAGAATCGCTTGTCCTCGATAATCCACTGAATATTGTTCAGTTACTCTCCAGGCTTGAACTCTCCGGTTGCCTAGCCGTAGAAGTAAACCAACAAATCATACCCCGCAGTTCATTTGCCGCTTATGAGATTCAGTCAGATGACAAAGTTGAAATCGTTGAGGCTGTTGGTGGTGGCTAATGGATTCCGTTATAAGTAGTCTTAAAGATCCGGTTGTCATTGCCGGAAAAGAGTACACCTCAAGGCTGCTGCTTGGCACAGGTAAATACAAGGATATGGAGGAGACCGGTCTTGCCATTAAAGCAAGTGGGGCACAAATAATTACCGTTGCCATTCGCAGAAGTAATATTGGTCAGAAGCCCGATGAACCGAATTTACTGGATGTCATCAGTCCGGAAAAATATACTATCCTGCCAAATACCGCCGGGTGTTACGATGCGGAATCTGCAATACGGACTTGCCAACTCGCACGAGAATTACTTGGGGGACACAATCTCGTCAAACTTGAAGTGTTAGGTGATGAGAAAACATTGTTTCCTGATGTCCCCGCGACAATAGAAGCGGCAGAAATACTTATCAAAGAAGGTTTTGATGTCATGGTTTATACCAATGATGATCCCATTATGGCCCAACGATTTGAGGACATGGGCTGTGTCGCTGTCATGCCACTTGCCGCACCTATCGGTTCAGGACTTGGCATCAGAAACCCTTACAACATAAGGACTATTGTTGAAAATGCATCTGTCCCCATTCTGGTAGACGCTGGCGTTGGAACAGCCTCTGACGCTGCAATAGCCATGGAGCTTGGTTGTGATGGCGTTTTGATGAACACAGCTATTGCTGAGGCCAGAAATCCTGTGTTAATGGCAAGCGCAATGAAGAAAGCGATTGAGTCCGGGCGTGAAGCATTTCTTGCAGGACGTATGACGCGCCGAGCATATGCCAGCGCATCCTCTCCCATCGATGGCACATTTTTCTAAATTGCAAATATAACCACTGAAGTGACGCAGCATTGTGATGATTTCAGGCTCGAACCAATATCCACCAATCCGTAGTTATGTCCTGCGCGACGGCCGCATGACATCAGCACAAAAAGATTCGCTTGAAATATCCTGGCCTTGTTACGGGATTGAATTTAGCCAGACTCTGCTGGATCTGAATCAGGTATTTGGACGAACTGCACCCAGAATACTGGAAATTGGGACAGGGATGGGTGATGCCACCGTGCAAATGGCAAACAAACATAAGGAGAATGACTATCTTGCAATTGAGGTACATCGCCCTGGCATCGGCAGCCTCATGCGAAGGATCGAAGAGGATAAACTTTCAAATATTCGACTTATCTCTTACGACATTGTGGATATTTTGAAATTTCAACTCCCTGAAAATAGTATTGATTGTGTTTATATATTCTTTCCTGATCCCTGGCCCAAGAAAAAGCACCACAAAAGGCGCTTAATCAGTTCGTCGCTGATGCCCTTGATTAAAAAAGTTCTGAAAAGGCATGGTCGCCTGTTTATCGCAACCGACTGGGAAGATTATGCAATTAAGATCGGTGAAATTATCGATAGCGAGCCAGACATTATTAATCTTGCTGGCAAAAATCGTTACGCACCCCGGCCAAGATGGAGACCAATGACAAAATTTGAACAACGAGGTCTTAACCAGGGGCATCGTATCTATGATTTTGCATTGGCTTTCAAGGATTAATCATAATTTTCTTAATCCGTAAATATTTCCCTGAAATCTTTGATAGGGAAATAGTCTGCTGGTGATCGTTCCGGCATTTGACTGTCTGGTCTAGCAATGCTCAGTAAATAACGGATACCATAATCTTTCGCAGTCTGTAACACAGTCAGATTGTCATCGATAAATAGGGTCTTCTCCTGACTGAATTGAACAGTGTTGGAGAGCAATTCCCAGAACTCCATATGTTCTTTTGGGCTACCTAATTCGTGTGCAGAAACAACAAAATCAAAATATTTTTTGATTCCAGTTTTTTCCAGCTTCACATCAAGAATCTTTTCATGAGCATTGGTGACCAAAACAACTTTTTTATCCATTTCATTTAACTTGCACAATAGTTCTATTGTATAAGGCCTGGTTTTAATTAAATGCTCCAGATCGTGTTTGAGCATAAAAATATCCATATCTAATTCATCAGACCAGTAATCCAGACAGTACCATGCTAATGTACCTTCCATAGATTTGAATCTGGGAGTTAATGCCGCTTTCGCAGCATCAACTTCCAGACCATTAAGTCGACCCCAACATTCGGGCAGGTATTCCTGCCAGAAATAGTTATCAAAATGGAGATCGAGCAGGGTACCATCCATATCCAGCATGACCGTTTCAATTTCATCCCAGTTAATCATTTAATCATTATGTCCAGTTTGAATTCTCTATTATC
>CAYRXP010000025.1:0-6874 GCA_964428145.1 uncultured Enterobacteriaceae bacterium | reverse complement strand
ATAGAAGAAATTTGTCAGATTGCGAGTCAAGCGGCAAGTCGTATTCTCGAAATTTATGATACTGATTTCACAATTGAACGTAAGGAGGATCGTTCCCCTTTAACCGCTGCTGATCTAGCAGCACATAACACCATCTGTAAGGCACTTGCAGAGTTAACACCTGAGATACCCGTTCTATCTGAAGAATCTGAGGAACTGCCTTACTCTGAGCGCCGTCAGTGGTCACCTTACTGGCTGGTTGATCCATTAGACGGTACACGCGAATTTATCAAACGTAATGGTGAATTCACTGTGAATATCGCGCTCATTGAGGATCATCAGGCAAGATTGGGTGTCATCGTTGTTCCTGTTTCAGGTATTTGTTACTACGCAGCGAAATCATTCGGAGCCTTCAAAATTAACGCGGATGGAATAACAGAATCGATTAAGGTAAAAAAATCTGAAAATAATAAGATAATACTCGCTGGCAGTCGCTCATATGGTGGCGAAAAACAACAGGCCTTTATTAACCGGCTGGGTGGCGCCGAAATTATTGCCATTGGCAGCTCTTTAAAATTTTGTCTAGTCGCAGAAGGAAAGGTAGATATCTACCCAAGATTCGGATTGACTTCTGAATGGGACACGGCTGCTGCACAGTGTATCGTTGAAGAAGCTGGAGGCTGCGTTGTAGATATGGATTTCAACCGGATCCGTTACAACACAAAAGAATCCCTGCTTAACCCCGAGTTTCTAGTGATTGCAGATCCATCTTTTAACTGGAGACAGTATCTAGACGAAATAAAGTAAAGATGAAATCAAACAGTACTACCTACACTTCATCTGGAAGATCTTCGGGTAATGAATAAGCAGAAACGACATCCATATTAGACATATAAATCAGTCCGCCATGCGGCTTGTTTATCCCGGCCTCATCATAGATAAATCCAAAAATATCATCCGCATCTTCACTGGAAACTGATACGGTTAAAATCTCTTTTTCTGTTTGCTCACCAACACCTCTATATGCCAGTGGTGTTAATTTTCCCAGTCCTCTTGCCGTATTAACATTGGCAGTCAAAATACCCTTTTCTTCTTTGAGTAATTTAACAACATCAAAACAGATACCTTTGGGTAATATACAAGTAATCAATTTTTGATTGTTGATAAACATTACTGATTGCTCGTAGCAGCCGATTTGGCACCAGCTTCTTCTTTTTCCAGTTTCTCGACAATCTCTTGTGGGATGTATGATGCCGCTTTATCCAAGGGAGTTAAATAGATCAACCCCATTCCCGGTGTATCAAGATTACCGGCGATGTACATCCTTTCAAAAATTCTATCTATCTGATCCTTTGCGACCACGACGTTGATCACTTCCTTATCAACTTCAACAGCCAGCGCGAGAATACCCAATCTCTCTCTGACCCCTTCCCCTCGTGCATAATGGACAGTTGCGCCTTGCGCGCCTGCCTCCTGTGCAGCCTTGACAATGGTATCGGCAATTCCCCTTTGAACAATACATGTGATTAATGAGACATCTGTTAATACCGTAACTTCTCTTTTGCTCATGTGATTGCTACCTCCACATTATTATTGTCCTCAAGATCCTCTGCCTGGTGTCTACGATTAATCTTCCACTGTACCCACAATCCTGTAGATAACACCGCAATGATGGGACAGATAGAGGCCATGGATAAAATACCAAACCCCTCGACAGATCCCATGGCGTTACCAAAGCCCAGTCCCATTGCCAAAACCAGAGGCACTGTAACGGGCCCTGTTGTCACTCCGGCACTGTCCCAGGCAATGTTGACAAACTCCTCCGTTGATAGAGCGGTCAATATCAAGCCAAAGACATAGCCTGGCAATAGTAAATAGGCAATGGGGATATCAAAGATAATTTTTAATACGCCTATGGCGATACCAAAGGCAACCCCGATTGAAACAGAATACATGAGCATGGATTTTCTAAACGCACCATTTGTAAGATTCTCAACTGTTGTGCCCAATGCGTTCAGGGCAGGTTCAGCCAATGTTGCGCCCAGACCTAAAAACCATGCGAACAAAGCGGCAATTGAAATGCCAAGTGTTAATGAATAAAGCGGCGAGTTAGCGACAAGTGATATATCTGTAAAAGCAGCCGGCACAAGGCCGCCTGATTGACCCCCCAGTTTTGCCAGGCCATAACTCAACCCAATATTGAAAACTACCATACCTACGACACAGAGTGATATCCCGTAAATCATCATGGCTTTATGTTTTATTTTTTCATTGAGAATAAAGTACATTACAAAAATCAGAAATAACACCAAAGGAACAATTGCTTGAACTCCCAGGATCGTTTCCTGCCAGGGTGTTGATTCATACCAGGTAATATCACTGACTGCGTTACCCAGCTGAGCCGCATTTGAAATGATTAAATCAACGGAAGTGGTTGAAGAAACAAAGATTGCTAATATCATCACACCAATAATCGGAAATAGTGAAGCAAGTGTCACAATCCCAAACCCGGACAATGACGAATGACCTTTCCCGGCAGAGGATGCGATGCCTATCCCCAAGGAAAGCACCAACGGAACTGTGACTGGCCCAGTTGTCACAGCACCACAATCCCAGGCAAGACCTAAAATCTTGGCCAGCTCCGGATCGGACATAATATAAAGCGTGAGACCTAGCGTGGGTACCATCGTACAATAGATAAAGGGTTTCATGCTCCATCCATAGATAAAACGCAGCGTTCCGAGAACCGCAGCCAGGCCGACACCCATACCAATGATTAACACAAGCACATTAGACCATTCGTTGAGCAAAGCATACAAATAGGGTGCCCTTGTGACATCTACAATCGAGCCAGCAGTTTTTAGGGCGCCGATGGCCGGCTCAGCAAAGGTAACGCCTATCCCCAGCAGAAACGTAACTGTGAGTACCACATATAATGGAGATTTGGTGGGCAAACTATTGCCTATGGTTTCACCAAAGGGCATCAAACCAACCTTAAGTCCTTCCATGAACATCATCAAACCAATGATGACAGATACCAACCCTGCCATTATCACTTGGGAATCTGTCAAATCCTGTCTTAGGATGAAAAGTTGAAACAAAATTAGATATGCAGCTAAGGGTATGACAGCCTTTGCCTGCTCATACAACCTGATACTGATATAAGGCTGGACTAGTCTGTATATATCGATATTTCTTAATTTTAACTTTGGCGGTATATACGGAATATCAATGCCATTCGCATCCTGCTGTATTTCTGGCACGAGGTAATTGTAACTAATCAACTTTTGTCGAATCGTTATCTCACGAATATAAGACCCAAAACGTATTTTCCTGTCCACTGAGCTAACACCTATTAAAGTAGAATAAACAGTCGTACAGAGAGACTACATTATGCTTAACCAAGGAAATTATACAACGATAGAGATCAAGTAAATTACAAATTACAACAAACCTCTAAATTAAGATACAGCCCCATACTATCAATACATTAATCAAAGAAATCAGTACTGCAGCTGAGGCGATATCTTTTGCCCGGCCTGATAGCTCATGATGTTCTCCACCAAACCGATCAACGACCGCCTCCACACCTGAATTAATCAATTCTGTAATCAGCACCAGAAATATCACACTTACAAGCAGTGCTCTTTCAGCGCCTGTTTCCCCAAGATATGTCCCCAGCGGAATAAGCACAATAGCTAGATATATTTCCTGTCGAAAGGCCGCTTCATTTCTGAACGCAGCAGATAAGCCTTGCATGGAATAACCAAAGGCCTTGAACAAACGATCAAGGCCTTTGCTTCCTCGTGTAGACATCGTCCTAAATTAAAATTTCTATTTTAATGTAACTTTACAACAACGCCAAAGCAGCATTATAGTTTGGCTCATCTGCAATTTCGGAGACTAACTCTGTGTGTATAATCTTGTCATCTTCATCAATAACAACAATGGCTCGAGCGGTAATCCCGGCTAAGGGACCATCTTCTATCAGCACGCCATAGTCTTTCGCGAATTTGCGTGAACGCATCATGGAAAGTGTGACAACATTCTCAGTACCTTCCGCTTTACAAAAGCGTGACATAGCAAAAGGAAGATCAGCTGATATCATTAGAAAGACAGTATCTTCTCTGCTCGCAGCCGAGTCATTAAACTTTTTTGTTGATAATGCGCATGTTGGTGTATCAAGACTTGGTACGATATTCAGTAATTTCTTTTTCCCGCTGTAAGTCTCCAGACCAATATCGGCCAGTTCGCTATTCACCAAAGAAAATGCGGGAGCCTGCTCACCAAGTGCAGGCAACTCTCCATTGGTATTTATTTCATTTCCATGCAGGGTTATTTTAGCCATTGCTTGTTATCCTCTGTTGTGACACTGTGTACATTGTAGGCATATGGTACGGCGAGATCATCTATTTTATCTGTATTTGAACCACATCCAGACACCACTCATCGCAAGTAGTAAAAACAGGATTGCCATAAAATCTACCAGCAGCACACCCGCATATCCCAGTATCCTGCCACTATGGATATCCAGGATCACTCTTTCCACTGGCAGGCCCTTCCCACGATAAAGTATCAGTAACTGATCATATAAATCTTTTGGGATTTCCTGAGGTTCAGACCAGTTAACAGCTAACCCCTCTTCTTCCTGCCATTCTGTGGTATCAAGATCGGCGAGGTAATCACCATGTGCTGCTCTAATGACAACCTCCCCTTCCTCAGACAGGCCAATTGATTTTATCCCTGCTGGGACACCTTGAGCTCCCGCAAGCCCTTCTACAAGCTCGCCGGATAAAGTTAGAATCAATAAGCTGCCATCTAATGCAACTACGAACTCATCACTTAACATGACCACCCCGATCAAACTATCGATATGATCTGCAATCTCCCTCCGATCAAAATATAAGCGGCTGTTGATTTGGGTCACCCAATGTTGGTTTACCATAAATCCGCTCACTTCACCTTTAGGTTGAATGTGATACCAATCAAGAAGCATGTTGCTTTTAACAAAAATGTTTTGTAGATTCAACTTGTCTGTATGATTCAACAGCAACCCGGTAAATACCAACAGCATGACAAAAAATGCTGCAGTAATACCGATTTTTCTGTGCCACTTATGAATAAAAGCCCACATTATATTTTCACCATATCTACAGGCAGTTTTTTCCTAGTGATTATTTTCCTGAATCTTCAGTTTCTTGATGTAACAATAAAGCAAGCCGTGCCATTTTTGTCATCGCTCTGACGGAAAGGGTGGCACCCGAAATACCATCGATATGCCTATCAAGTTGTTTATTTTCTTTCAATGCCGCATCACTGAACTGATCAGTAAAAAAAGGGTAACGTACTTCCCAGCCTCGACTTTCACGGAAAGCCAATACCTTGATGCTTTCAATTTTACTGTCATTAATCACAATGCCTGCCGTAATTGGCCTTACCTTACCAATTTCTTCCAGCACCCAGACCGTGCGATCATCTTTTTTCCAGTATTTTAATCTAAGTACACCGAGGTCATGCTCCATGATCTCACGTATTTTTACTTTGAGATCCTTCTTAATCCAAATTTTACTTACCTCAGGGACATCACCGGCAAATACCTCCTGAATAAATTCTGATGGCTCCTGATAAATACCTGTCGCAAACGCATGGCTACCCAGTAACTGATTACACACCAAAAAGCAACAATATAAATAAAATTGCAGGCTATTTTTTTTCATTGCGATGCTTGCAAATTAAAATTGATAACCAAGACCCAGATTAAAACCATCACTGATTACTTTCGCCTTGTTATCACCACTTTCATTTTGATAATCAAACTTGAATGCAACATTAGGATGTGGCCACCAGTTCATGCCCACGTTCCAGCTTTCAAACTGAACATAGGTACCATCTGCTACCGTGCCCTGACCCCTGGCATCCCATTCAGCATAACGTGCAAAGACACCAATCTCGCCCGGAATAACACCCAGGGACCTGAAGCGGTACGCAGGTTCAATATACCAACCGTCGATACTGTCCTGGGTAAAGGTAATGCCGGCCGGTGCATCGATATCCCAACGCGCATACAAGGCACGCAATCCCAGACCGCTGGAATGTTTATAATCGACATGGCCTTCAAACAAGGTGGCATCAACATCAAAGGTATCTGCCGTTCCGGTCATATCAGACTGATACTGTCCAGATAAACCCACTTCCAGACCCGGCATCCCGGTATAACGAAGGCGGCCAGTATAGGCGATATCCTGATCATCTGCCTCTGCGACTTTAAGTCGTCCACTTCTTGGTTTTAATGTTGACGAACCTGTGCTTCGCTGACTAAACCACTATGAACAACGATGTCATAGTTCCAGCCCGGCGCGATCTCACCGTTGAAACCTGCCCCCGCTTCCCACCAGGTTGTAGGGATGATTTCTGATTCAACACGATTTCGTTCTACACCATAGAAGGTATTTGGCTCATGGGTCGGATTGATGATACCGATGGGGAGAATATCCAAGCCGGCACGAAAATGATGATTCTGATTCACATCGATCTCCAGCCAGGCCTGTTCCAGTTCAACCTCACCGGATCCCGAGCCATCTGCAGTATCTTTGGTGAGAGCGTGCTCCACCTCCAATTCAGAAAAGAAACGTATGCTGTCATTAAATTCATGACCAAAGTACAAAACAAAACGGTGAAAATCGACACGATCACGTGCATCATCACCACCTACCGTATCGTTATCATCACTCAAATTGTTGTAATGTAATTCACCATAGCCACCGACGGTGGTTCTGTCTGCCCATGATGATCCCCTCATTGAGGTTTGTGCTGTTTCGAACGCCTCAGCCGCAGCTTCAACTTCTTCGGTGGCTTCTTCAACTTTTGCCTCATTAGCAGTCACACGCTGGTCAGT
>CAYRXP010000024.1:0-13117 GCA_964428145.1 uncultured Enterobacteriaceae bacterium | reverse complement strand
TTGACTATGTGAGATCAGAATGGGGCTATGATTATCCTTGATCCGATCGACAGACGCATATTTAATGCGAGTAAGTAAATGTGTTGGCAAGTAAGGGTAGTAATGCTTTGCAACGTCCGCGATAGAAGTGAATGTTGATTCGAGTATCAATAAATTTGGCGTGTATCTACTGGCAAGCCAGGTCGCAACGGCACCTCCCATCGATCGACCAAAGATAATAATATCTTCATCTGAAATACCACGTGTTTCTGCCAGATACTGCCAGGCAGCTTCAGCGTCTCGATAGGTTCCTTGCTCACTGGGTATACCCTGACTTTGACCGTAACCACGATAATCAATTATAAAAACAGATAGCCCAATTTCGTGAAATATTTTCAGGCTTTCAAGCCGATGGGAAATATTACCGCCGTTACCATGAAAAAATAACAACGTATTCTTTGCGTCTTCTACCGGAATAAACCAGCCATTTAGTAAAACATCATCTTCAGTTTTAAAATAAATGTCTTCATAGGGAAGCCCAGCCATATCAGGTGTGTAATCAATTTCTGACTGTGGGAAATAAATAAATTTTGGCTGGAATAAATATAACAAAAGGGAAAGTAATACCCATACTGAAACAAGAATAAAGAGTATTGAATATAACATGCGCCGGGCTTGTTTTTTGAACTGTTGTGTCGATAGAAGCATGAGATATAAGGCATGCGAGACTAATGATCACATGGTTAATACAATTTTGCCAGTTGTTGTGCCGCCTTCTATCTCAGCATGCGCAATAGCGGCTTCTGCCAATGGCATTGATTTACTAATATGAATGGTCAGTTTCCCCGCATCAAAATACCTGGCGCATTCTTCAAGAATAAAAGTCTGGTGCTTTTGTGCATCTTCCAATCCAAAGAGCAGGGGAGACAACATAATTTCAAGGTGAATGGCTATGTTGCGTTGACGCGCAACTGCCCAATCGATTTCCTTATCTGGCTGTAACAGTGTGATGAAGCGTCCATAGTGTGCAATAGCAGGAAAAGAAGCCTCGATCAATTTGCCACCGACATTATCCATTACGATATCGACACCGTTTCCATCTGTCCAATCCATCACGGCTTCTACAAAATTTTGTTCCTTGTAGTTGATCGTCATGTCTGCACCGAGTGAGCGAACAAAGCCTGCTTTTTCGTCAGAACTTATTGTGGTGCATACATTGGCTCCTGCTATTTTTACTAATTGTATCGCGACATGACCAACACCACCTGCACCTGCATGAATCAGCACGTTTTGATCGGCTTTGATATGAGCACGATCATGCAATGCTTCCCAGGCGGTAATTAATACCAGAGGCGCTGCTGCAGCCTCTATAAAGCTCAAACTTTCTGGTTTATGCGCAACAAAGCGTTCATCGATTGTCCTGAATTCTGCGTAATTGCCCTGAATAGCGCCTATCCCTCCATGAAAGAAATAAACCTCATCACCAGCTTGAAACCTGCCTACAGCTGATCCGACTTCTTCAACGACGCCACTAGCATCACATCCCAATACGGCAGGTAGATTATCCATTGGAACTAAACCTTGTCGTAACTTTGTGTCGATGGGATTAACACCGGCGGCCTGCAGTCGAATTAACAGATCGGATGGTGATGACATCTCTGGTTTTTCAATTTCATGCAGTTCAAGCACATCCGGAGCACCGACTTTTGTCATTAACACTGATTGCATAACTCAGACCTTTGATCTATTCCCCTTAAATATTATTTATATTGTCCAGATAAGTTTCTGCATCCAATGCAGCCATACACCCGCTTCCTGCTGAAGTGACCGCCTGACGATAAACATGATCAGCAACATCACCGGCAGCAAAGACACCTGGAATGCTGGTCATTGTTGCCTGACCATCCAGGCCACTTTTAATCCTGATATACCCGTTATTCATATCTAGCTGTCCTTCAAAAATCGAGGTATTTGGTCGGTGACCAATCGCGATAAAAACGCCCTTTAAATCTATCTCTTTGCTTGCGTCAGACTTTGTATGTTTGATACGCATTCCGGTTACACCAGAATCATCCCCCAATACCTCATCAAGTACATGATCCCATTCAATGATTACATTGCCGTTGTCAGCCCTTTCTTTCAGACGTTCAGAGAGAATTTTTTCGGAGCGAAATTGATCACGGCGATGAACAATCGTCACTTTTGAAGCAAGATTTGATAGGTATAGGGCTTCTTCGACTGCCGTATCACCACCACCAATTACAGCAACTTCCTGGCCACGATAAAAAAATCCGTCACAGGTTGCACATGCAGAAACTCCTTTGCCCTTGAAAGCTTCTTCTGAGGGTAATCCAAGATACATGGCTGAAGCGCCAGTCGCGATGATCAACGCATCACAGGTATAAATGCCTGAGTCACCTGTCAGTTTAAAAGGTTTTTCATTCAGTTCAGCGGTATGGATCTGATCGAAAATAACTTCTGTATCAAAGCGCTCAACGTGTTTTAGCATACGTGCCATTAAATCTGGCCCTTGTAAACCCTCAACGTCGCCAGGCCAGTTATCAACATCAGTTGTCGTCATTAACTGGCCTCCCTGTTCAATGCCTGTGATTAATACTGGGGCAAGGTTGGCGCGTGCAGCGTATAGAGAAGCCGTGTAACCTGCGGGACCTGAGCCCAGAATTACGAGACTGCAATGCTTATTTTCACTCACTTTTGACTCCGAAATGGGAAATTACAGGACGGATGAAGGGGCGGTATGTTACGTTAATCCGTGACGGCTGGCAAAATGGTGGGTACTCCGCCCAGCCGATATTGCCGGATTCAGTTAGCTTGTCTATGCACCGTGAATCACTCTACAAGGAATGGCACATCGTTCATTGCAAGGTGTGCCTCGCCGACAATGGTCGCTCCCTTATCAAGAGGGTCAACGCAGTCCATGGGCATGAACAAGATAATCCACAGGGCGTCGCCGTGGCATCCCGCAACCGCGTTGCAGTACTTGAGAAGGGAACAACCATTCCCGACGCACTGCGCCTTGATGCGAAACACCGCGGCAATGCTGAAATCGACAATTTCAGCTGGACGGAGTACTAGTATCTGCTTCTGATTCATAAAAAATTGACTTTTAATATGGAAATAATTCTTATTAAACATGATAATAGGGAAGTTTTTGCTTAATCAGGTTTAAGATTATTGGATGGTAAGATCACATGGCACAGGCCAAACGTAAACAAACTCCAGAAAGGCCACTTAGTAGCCAATTACTTAAAAATATCAGAGAAGTCAGTGTTATTTGTTTGGCTGCAGTTTCTTTGTATTTATTTATCGCGCTTTCAAGTTTTTACCCAGGGGACCCTGCATGGTCCCATTCAGTCTCAGTAGATGTGATTCAGAATAATGCTGGTCTGGTGGGGGCATGGGTTGCGGATGTCCTGTTATACCTGTTTGGTTATCTTGCATATACCTTTCCATTCATTCTGCTCTACAGCGGTTGGAGGATTTTTAAATCCATACAAAATGAAGAACCGGTGAATTATGGGCACTATGCCATTCGTGCAGTGGGTTTCATTTTGGCACTCATGGGGACATGTGGGCTGGCATGGTTACACTTTCATGCTGGCGGGGGCTTACCACTGGAAATAAGGGGCGCCGGAGGAATCCTTGGGGATGCACTTGGTTCTAGCTTGAACACAACATTTGGAACTACGGGTGGCACACTAATTTTATTGACGATGTCATTAATCGGGTTGACGCTATTTACTGACCTTTCCTGGTTGTGGGTCATGGATGCCACGGGGTACGGGACCTTTAAGCTGCTGGACTTTATATCGGGTTTACGTGAACTGAGACAGGACCATGAATTGGGGAAACAGGCAAAACGTGAAAGGGAAACTGCATTAGAAATCGAAAAAGAAAAAATCGAGAGCAGGAAACCCGTCAAGATCGAACCCTCAATTTCAGCGTTTGAGGTCAGTACCAGGGAAGAAAAAGAAAAACAGGTGAACTTATTCGAACTCCCGTTTGACACTGCGTTGCCACCACTGGAATTACTTGATGTAGCACCAGCACCCAAAGGGCAATACTCTCGTGAGTCACTGGAAGCCGTCTCACGCCAGGTCGAACTCAAACTAAAAGACTTTGGTATCGAAGCACAGGTCGTTGAGGTATTACCAGGACCTGTCATAACTCGCTTTGAAATACAGCCAGCACCGGGTGTCAAAGGCAGCCAGATTATCAGTCTGGCCAAGGATATGGCACGTTCTTTATCTGTCGTCAGTGTACGTGTTGTGGATGTTATTCCCGGCAAATCTGTGATTGGCCTGGAAATTCCGAATGAATACCGTGAGCTGGTCGCATTGAGCGATATATTAAGATCGAAAGAATACGATGCAATGAAATCAAGTTTGACGATAGGGCTTGGTAAAAATATTAGTGGTCAGCCTGTCGTTGCAGATTTGAGCAAGATGCCACATCTATTGGTTGCTGGAACGACAGGTTCTGGTAAATCGGTCGCCTTAAACGCGATGATCTTAAGTTTGCTTTACAAGGCCACACCGAAAGACATTCGCTTGATCATGATTGATCCAAAAATGCTTGAATTATCTGTTTATGAAGGTATTCCTCATTTGTTGGCTCCCGTTGTGACCGACATGAAAGAGGCATCGAATGCATTACGCTGGTGCGTCGCTGAGATGGAACGTCGCTACAAATTGATGGCTTCGATTGGTGTGAGGAATATCTCCGGGTATAACCGCAAAATTGAAGAAGCTAATGGACGTGGCGAACCCATTCCAGATCCGGCTTATAAACCAGTCAGTGAAGATGACCCAGAACATTATCTGGAGCATCTACCCTTTATTGTCGTGATTGTTGATGAACTCGCTGACATGATGATGACAACGGGCAAAAAGGTTGAAGAACTGATCTCCAGATTGGCACAAAAGGCCCGAGCATCAGGCATACACCTGATCCTGGCAACACAGAGACCTTCAGTTGATGTTATCACCGGTTTAATCAAGGCAAATATTCCAAGCCGTATTGCTTTTCAGGTTTCATCAAGGGTTGATTCGAGAACGATACTTGATCAAATGGGCGCAGAAACTCTTCTGGGGCATGGTGACATGCTTTATCTTCCTGCAGGTACCAGCATCCCGGAAAGAATACATGGCGCTTTTGTCGACGACCATGAAGTTCATGCTGTTGTCGAGAACATCAAATCCAGAGGTGAACCCGATTATAACAATAACATTCTTAAGGCACCTGCTGAGGGTGGTGCAGAAGCACTTGCTGGTATTGATAGAGCAACGGATGAAATGGATCCACTTTACGATGAAGCAGTACAAATCGTGACTGAAACACGTAAAGCATCCATATCCTATGTTCAGCGCCGTTTAAAAATCGGATACAACCGTGCGGCAAGAATCATTGAAGAAATGGAACGAAGTGGTTTGGTGAGTGCAACAGGTTCAAATGGAAGTCGGGAAGTCTTAGCCGCACCGCCACCACCAATCGATTAATTGCAACTTCATGAAAGCATTCTGTCAAACGCCACTATGAATTTCGCAAATATATTTATACTGCTATTGCTGGCAACATCCGCTTATGCGGAAAACAAAACCGAAGATCACCTTACCCGCTTTCTTGACAATATGCAGACGCTACAGGCAAATTTCAAACAAACACTGGTAGACGACCAGGGGATGGAATTAGAAAGTTCTTCCGGTGTTGTTTTCTTTAAACGTCCGAATAAATTTCGTTGGGATTACAAACATCCTTATCAACAAACAATTGTCACCAATGGTGAAGTGTTATGGTTTTACGATGAGGATCTCGAACAGGTAATAATAAGAGAAGCTTCATTATTCGTAGAGGGTACGCCTGTAGCTATATTGGGAAGTTATGAAAATATTGATAAACAATTTATTATCATCGATATGGAAAATATTGAAGGATTCGACTGGGTAGAGCTGACACCCCGAGATATAGAAAGTCAGTACAATAGTATTCGGCTTGGTTTCGACAAGGAAAAATTAGGCATGATGGTGATGTTTGATAACCTTGGCCAGGTGACACGTATCGATTTTACAGAAGAAGTCATTAATAAAAAACTGGACAATGCTACCTTTGATTTCGAGCCACCTCAGGGGATTGATGTAATTGATGATCGTGGCTAATCTTTGTTTGCTGCTTTATGAGAATCTCAGCATAAGGTAGCATCCGCAAACGAATTATTTGATGGATGTATTTTAGTGAAATTAAGTAGACAGGAATTTACAGCGTGGGATAGGAAAGCGATCACTTTGCTCGGTATGTCTGGAGTAGGGAAGACGCGTCTCGCCTGTATATTACGCAAGCATCACTGGTTTCATTATTCAGGTGATTATCGTATTGGCACACGCTATCTGGATGAACCCATTCTGGATAATATTAAACATAAACTGATGAATATTCCTCTTTTAAAGGATCTCATGCGCTCGGACTCGCTGCATATACGAAATAATATCACTGTGGATAACCTAAATCCGGTCTCAACATTTTTGGGAAAATTAGGTAATCCGGAAGCAGGGGGACTCGGTCTTGCTGAATTTAAACGCCGACAGGAATTACATCGTCAGG
The DNA here is from genome assembly GCA_964428145.1 of uncultured Enterobacteriaceae bacterium. Classification (GTDB taxonomy): domain Bacteria; phylum Pseudomonadota; class Gammaproteobacteria; order Eutrophobiales; family Eutrophobiaceae; genus SMWN01. The sequence goes on along the minus strand of CAYRXP010000024.1, from coordinate 6,520 downwards.
CAGAAATTGCCACCATGAAAGATGTACCGGAATTCATACAAAAGGCCCACCATGTGTATGGTTATGACCATTTTATCAACGATGCGGGCGGCAGCCTTTGTGAACTAGATGATCCTGAAGTACTTAAGGCCCTATCAGACAATACACTGGTCCTTTACATCAAGGCATCAAAGAATGATGAAAAAGAATTAATCAAGCGTGCAGAATGTTCGCCAAAACCGCTTTATTATCGTGAATCATTTCTGGATGAAGAATTAGCAGCTTATATGTTAGAAAAGCATCTTGATTATATAGCGCTGATTGATCCAGATGACTTCGTGAGATGGGTATTCCCACATTTATTTTATTCGCGCATTCCAAGGTATGAAGCAATCGCAGAACAATATGGTTATACCATCACGACAGAGGAAGTCGCTGCTCTACAAGATGAAAATGATTTTTTACAGTATATTGCTAATGTTCTTGAACGATAAAAATACAAAAGCCTTTTGAGAGATAAGCAATGCCTTTAGTAGCGAATACAAAATTGCCCAGTTTTGACAGACTTCGTCAGGAAGGTGAAACTGTCATTGCGCAAGATCAAGCAGAACATCAGGACATACGTGAACTTCACATCGGCCTGTTGAACATGATGCCCGATAAGGCATTAGCTGCGACTGAACGTCAATTCTTCAGACTCGTGGGTGAAAGTAATCAAATTGCACAATTTTATGTGCATCCCTTTACGGTTGAAGAGCTTGTTCGTGAGCCCGAAGGGCAGGCGCACGTAGATAAGTATTATAAAAGTTTTGATCAAATCAAAAATGAAGGGCTAGATGCGTTAATTATCACTGGCGCCAATGTCACTGGTTCAGAATTATCTGAGCAGCCATTTTGGGAACCACTCAATAAAATTGTCAATTGGGCTTATGATAATGTGACTTCAACCTTATGTTCATGTTTGGCAACACATGCAGTCTTGCAATTTCGTTATCAACAAAAAAGAAAACCATTGCGTTCCAAACGATGGGGCGTATACCCACATCGGGTGACTGATCAAAAACATCCTCTGGTTTCAGGCGCCAACACACGCTTTGATGTTCCACATTCGAGATTTAATGAGATACACAGGAATCAATTTGAAGCTGCCAGGCTCAAGATATTGGTGGAGAGTGAAGAGGCCGGGGTACATCTGGCAGTCAGCGAAGACGGATTTCGTATTGTATTTTTTCAAGGACATCCTGAATATGATTCAATCAGTTTATTAAAAGAATATAAGCGTGAAATAGGGCGATATATTCATGCTGAAACAGATGATTATCCACCGATGCCTGAAAATTATTTTTCATTACAGTCGCGCGCCATTCTTGATGAATTTTCTGAGGAAATAATCCATGCACGAAACAATAATCAAAATCCGCCTGCATTTCCGGAAGATTTGATCACGCCTGTGCTGGACAACACCTGGCATGATAGTGCGGAAGCCGTCATCAATAACTGGATCGGTAAGGTTTATCAGCTAACCCATATTGATCGCCGTAAACCCTTTAATGACTCAGTGAACCCAGATGATCCGCTAGGCTTAAATACTCAATAGCCTATATTATCATTGGAAATATATAGAAAAAACAATAAGATATAGCTGCTTATTAAACTCCAATATTATTGTCGCGGTGCAGTGATTGATCCTCTTGTAATTCTATGTGAGAATGAGAACAATTCTCATTATTACTAAGAGTCGTCGATGACATTAAACCTATTACAAGAAGGTGAAGTCGCTGCTATCAGACGCGTAGGTATGAGTGATCCGGCATATCCCAAAGCAGAAATGAGCCCGTAGAGAGGGGTAATAATTCATTATCAAATCCCAGAATTTAACTCGTTCATGAAGTTATTTAAAAAGTTGGTTTTTTAGCTGAATACAATAATTCAACAGCTTCATTTTCATTCGTTTATTTGGCAAATGCATCATGTTATTTATGTGTGCTTCTTTTCTTTAAATACTGACTGGGTCTTTGTACTGAACAGAACTTCACATAGGGTGTCATCATATCCTTGTATCGATAGCGTTTCCGTTCTTTGCCTTTCTTGTCAGTCACGATAGAGGGGAAATAACAGAGTCGATGAAAGTTAATATAGCGATATCATTATTATTTGTACTCTCAGAATAGATAACATTAATAATTAATTATGAAAAAATTGATCATTCTCTTTTTAATATTATTTCAACAGCAGTTGATTGCGGCTGAGGTCAACATTTATTCCGCGAGGAAAGAGGCATTAATAAAGCCTCTACTGGATCAATTTACTAAAGAGACAGGCATTGAAGTCAATCTTGTTACTGGTAAAGCGGATGCGTTATTAAAGCGACTGGAAGTTGAAGGAAAAAATACACCAGCAGATATTTTATTAACGGTCGACGTCGCCAGATTAGTAAGAGCGAAAGAGAAGGGATTATTTCAGGTCATCGATTCTGATGTATTAGAAAGAACCATTCCTGAACATTATCGTGATAGTGATAAGCAATGGTTTGGTTTGTCATTACGTTCACGTGTCATTGTTTATGCGCCTGATCGGGTTAAGGAAGAAGAGCTAAGTAGCTATCAAAATCTTGCTGATAATAAATGGAAAAACCGTATCTGTATACGTTCATCATCGAATGTTTACAATCAATCCTTGGTTGCTGCTATGATTGCTAATGATGGTGTAGAGAAAACAGAAACATGGGCAACAGCATTAGTTAAGAATTTTGCAAGGACACCAAAAGGTGGCGATCGCGATCAAATAAAAGCCGTGGCGGCAGGTGTATGTGATGTTGCTATTGTCAATAATTATTATCTTGCAGGCATGCTTGAGTCGAGTCAGAAAAATGAAGTAGCTGCGGCGAATAAAATAAAATTATTCTGGCCGAACCAGTATGGTCGCGGCACGCATATTAATATTAGTGGTGCGGGAATATTAAAACCTGCCAAACATAAAAAAGAAGCGATTCAATTACTCGAATATCTTGTTAGTGATAAATCGCAACAATGGTATGCGGATACAAACCATGAGTATTCAATCAACCCGGATATTGAAAGTAATTCAATTCTAAAAAGCTGGGGAAAATTCAAAGCAGATAATCTGAATCTCAATTTGTTAGGTAAATATAATGCTGAGGCTGTGTTGTTAATGGATAGGGCAGGTTGGAAATAAAAAAGGATTTCTATGCTTGTAACCCGCGATACACAGGCACTTCCTAACTCGCCAATATTTAAATTCAATTCGTTTCCGCTGACCAAGTGGAACAGTGTTTTAGTTTTACTGTCACTCTTGTTCAGTATCCCATTAGCGGTTGTACTAGGTTCTATTTTTTTTCCCGCAAAAGAAATATGGTCGCATTTGGCTGACACCGTATTAACTGATTACATTATTAATTCCCTGGTTTTATTTGTTGGCGTTGGTTTTTTTAGTCTGATATTAGGTGTGATACCGGCGTGGTTGGTAACTATGTATCGTTTTCCTATGAGTCATTATCTTGAATGGGCATTATTATTGCCCATGGCAATGCCCGCATATATTATTGCCTATAGTTATACTGGCATGCTTGATGTCGCGGGTCCATTGCAAACGTCACTTCGAGAAATAACAGGTTGGCAATATCGTGACTACTGGTTTCCCGAAATACGTTCATTAGGTGGTGCGATCACAATGTTGTCGTTGGTGTTATACCCCTATATCTATTTATTAGCGCGTGCCGCATTCATAGAACAATCGGTCTGTGTTCTGGAAGTTTCAAGAACTCTGGGCTGTAATGCTATTGATGCATTTCGGCGCGTTGCTTTACCGTTAGCACGTCCAGCAATCATGGTTGGTTTATCTCTGGTGGTTATGGAAACGCTGGCGGATTATGGAACAGTCCAATACTTTGGTGTTTCTGTATTTACCACCGGTATATTCCGCACATGGTTTGGTCTAGGTAATAGCCTGGCCGCTGCGCAATTATCTGCCTTATTGTTAGTTTTTGTTGCAGCCTTTTTATATCTGGAAAAGCGATCTCGACGACAAGCACGTTTCCACCACACCAGTAATCGTTATAGTTCCTTGATGCAGCAACAACTAAACAAGAGATCAGGATTGTGTGCTTTGGTATCATGTGCAACACCAATATTATTGGGATTTATTATTCCACTATTATTTTTAATTAATCTGGCGCTGGATACGTATTCCGGCGTGCTTGGTAAAGATTTTTATTTATTAGTATTTAATAGTTTATTGCTGGCCTTTGTTACAGCCATTCTGGCTTTACTTATAGCTTTGTTTATGGCGTATTCAAGCAGGGGTAGTGATTCATCAATTAATCGTTTTCTAGTGCGTTTTGTCAGTTTAGGTTATGCCATTCCCGGTACGGTGATAGCGGTAGGTGTATTGATCCCGTTTGCCTGGTTTGATAATACATTGGATGCATTTCTGAGGGAGCATTTTAATATCAGCAGTGGTTTATTGATTAGCGGCACAGTGGTGACATTAATCTTTGCCTACCTGACTCGCTTTCTTGCTGTATCAATCAACACGGTTGAGGCTGGTTTGATAAAAATAAAACCGACAATGGATGAAGTTGCAAAAATAACAGGGTTGTCGCCAGTCAGTATTATAAAACGTATTCATATGCCAATGATGCGAGGCAGTTTATTAACGGCTTTATTATTAGTTTTTATTGATGTGTTAAAAGAACTCCCAGCAACATTAATATTACGGCCATTCAATTTTAATACACTGGCAGTGCGAACTTATGAACTGGCCAATGAAGAGCGTTTGGCCGACGCGGCAGTTCCCGCACTTGCTATCGTGCTTGTAGGTATTATACCGGTTATTATGATCAGCAACTCAATTTCACGCTCCCGAGCCGGCCATGAATAACGCGATAGACATAAAAGAATTATCGGTCTTGATAGAAGGCCATAGCATATTGGAAAATATTTCATTTAAACTGGAAGAGGCTGGCATTGCCTGTTTGCTTGGGCCTAGTGGTTGTGGCAAAACAACCTTATTACGTTGTATCGCCGGTTTTGAAAGGCAATATCAGGGTGAAGTATGGATCAAGGGCGTTAGAGCAAGCAATGCGACTCATCATCTTCCGGTAGAGCAACGACAACTTGGCATGGTGTTTCAGGATCACGCTTTATTTCCACATCTAAGTGTTGCAGACAACATTACCTTTGGTCTAAAAGGCCTGAATCAAAAAATGCTTAAACAGCGCTTACATGAATTGGTTGAATTACTTTCGTTGCAAAAATACATCAACAAATATCCACACAGTTTATCCGGTGGGCAACAACAACGTGTTGCTTTGGCAAGAGCGATGGCTCCGCGTCCGGGTGTATTGTTATTGGACGAACCCTTTGCCAGCCTCGATGTTGAATTACGAGAACAAATTGCACGGGAGCTTCGTCAAATCTTAAAACAAGATGGTATTACCACAATTATGGTGAGTCATAATCAACTTGAATCTTTCGCAATGGCTGATGTTATTGGTGTGATGAATAATGGGCATTTATTGCAATGGGATAATGCCTATAAACTTTATCATGAACCGAAAACATCCGAAGTAGCTGATTTTATCGGCGAAGGCGTCTTTATCTCTGGCGAGGTTATTAATGATAAAGAAGTTAAGACTGAAATTGGCAATATACAAAGTTCTGCGCAGCATGGGGTAGAGCAGGGCAAAAAAGTCAGTGTCTTGATTCGGCCAGATGACATATTGCACGATGATGATAGTAATATGACTGCACGTGTCAGGGATAAAGCATTCAGGGGTGCGGAATTTTTATATACACTCGAGCTTAAAAGTGGAGTGCGTTTGCTTAGTCTGGTACCAAGTCACCATAACCATCCGGTCAATGAGCCGATAGGGATACGCCTGGAAATAGATCATCTGGTTATCTTTCCTGAAAATAACTAAATTGTATTCCGGGAGTATATTCCAAACCAGAAATAAGCCTGTAGAGAGGGGGAATGATTCATTATCAAGCTCCCGAGTTTAAGTCGCCCATGAAGACTTTTTTCCTTATTTCAGGCTCATTTCATATTGGAAAAAACTAACACTTCCATTTCTTAATGAGAATGATTATCATTAAGAAAGTATAACACCCTATTAGAACTATCATGTCTATAAGCAAAACTTTTTTTTATATCAGTATTTTCATATGTCTGGGACTAAGCCAGTTCGGCTACACCAGCAGCACCATGAGTGAAGATAAAGTCAGTAACGTCAATCGTGTCGAAGCGACAAATGAGAAAGAACAAGAACTGCTCTCTAAAGCAGCAGGATTATTGGCAGACTATGAAATTGCAGCAAAAAAATTATTAACTAACCTGAAAAACGAAACATCTAAAGCTGAAGAAATAAGTGATCAAGCGAAAGAATTATTGTTGTTATCTGAAGACGTGATTAATAGTACTCGTTTTCGTTTGCCTCAATGCGACGAATATTTAACAAAAACGATGGTTTTAAAAAATAGTTTAAAAACTATATCGCATGAAAGTCTGGAAAAAGATTACC
>CAYRXP010000023.1:0-13727 GCA_964428145.1 uncultured Enterobacteriaceae bacterium | reverse complement strand
CCATCGAGTAGTTCCTGACTTATATCAGTTGGTAATTCGAGTGAGACATCTTCAACTGTTGCCTCTGTTTGTCTGGTTTCTTTAGTCTCCTCCTCAGATGAGTATGGTGCATTTAGCAGGTCAATCAATGCAGAGGTCACTTCAGCCATTAGCGGTTTATCCCATGCATCAGAACTTAGGATATCAACGATATTTTCGCTGGTCCCATTTCCTCCAAGCGACAGTAAATACTCATTTACTGATTTAGGCCAGGAGCCAATCAATTTACCCTGATCCTGAGAGGCGGTTGCCTCTTCCTGGGCAATTAAGGCCAAGTTTATCTGTATTATTTCAGATGCCTGATACAGCCCGGCCAATTCAGCTGCCTGGCAGGCATTTCCAAATCTTTCGAAACGGACTGCCAATTGTGAGAGTGCGTCACTTCTTAATTTTTTGTCAACTGACGCTGATGTTATTTTTGTTGCTGTTTCTTCAATGTTCTCTTCAATATTTTTTATTTCATCGACTAGCATATCAATCAGCATAGGACTGACAGGGCAGGCTTCAACTGTAACAATGTCTGCTTCAGAAGATTCAATCATAGCGTTGTCTAGTGATGCGGGTTCCAATTTTATTTCTTTTTCATCTAGTTCATCTGATGATGAATCTTCTATCTGCTCAATGTCATCAACGATGCCAAACATTTCCTTCAGCACCGTTGTATCTGCTACAGTGAGAGATGACGGCCACTGATTATCAGTAAGAAAATTAATCAGGGAAACAGCAATGGCATTATCCGCTGGTCTATTGATATATGTACCGGCATCGGTTACCCATTGCTGGAGTGCATGATATTGATTGTCTGATAATTTCTTGTTATCAGCTATTAAGTCCTCAAGGTTTTGTTGTAACAACATGCAGACATCCTGAAAACCAAGTAAGTCAGTTTCAGCAGCAAACGAACCGACCCTCTCGATATGTTTAATGATATTACCGAGCGCTGAATCATCAGACTGATATTCCTTGAGTGCTTGACTCAGTTGATATAATGAATCATCACTTGGGACATTATCAGATGCGTCTTCAGACACGATGCTTTCTGGCTCGGCAGTCTCATATGTCATTGATGCCTCAGAAGTATCGTCTGATTTTACCAACATCTCTTTCATGAAATTTGTATCAGTATTTGTCAATGGCGCTGGCCAGCATTCGACCCTGAATATATTTAATATTTTATCGGCATTATCATCATCGGGTTGCTTAATATAGTCTTTTGCCATATCAATCCAGTTGACGAGTTGTTGCTGTTGCGTTGCCTTGTAAACGGAACCGTCAGGTGTCTCGAGTAAGAAATCTTGAAGTAAGAAACAAACATCCTGGAAGCCAGGCATATTCTGTTCACCGGCGAAGATGCCAGTCTCTTCCAATTTCTGGGCAAATGAGTCCAATGAACCTTTTGAATTATCCTTTTGATAGGATATGACGAGATCAGAAAGATCTTCAATATGTTGTATCAGTGTTAAAACGGATTCTGTTGTCACAGATTGATCGCCTGAGCTATGAGCGCAGCATTGATATTATTATGAATAAATCATTCAATGTGATACGTCTGACTCAACATTCAGATCAAAATCAATATCAATATCAGATGTATCCATCGCTTTGTTCTCATTTTTGGCTGTGTCCTCATCTTTGCTAGCAATACTCGCTATTGATGAGTCTGTTTTTACCTCTTCTTTAAGTGTAAACACTGATACTGCCGCCACGAGTGACAACGCCTGCTGTACCAGTTTATCTGTATGGACAGTCTGTTCTTCCAAATGGTCGCCCGTCTTATGCACACTCTCGCGAATGATATCAGCACGTTCACGTAATTGCAGGCTTCGTTGACTCTGCATAGCAGCACCTTTTGCGATTTTTTGTACCATATCTACAAGATAGGCGGTGGTTGTGTGTGTTTCTTCCATTTCATTACCTGCTCGTGCCGCAAGTTTACTTCCATCAACTACCTGGCTTGTAAGTTCGTTCATTGTATTCACAGTACTGGATGTTTCTAACTGTATATTGTTCACTAGTGTTGCGATTTCTGATGTTGCCTCTCGTGAACTTTCTGCCAATCTTTGAACTTCGTCAGCCACAACTGCGAAGCCTCGGCCAGCTTCACCAGCAGAGGCAGCATGCATACTGGCATTTAGTGCAAGTATGTGAGTTCTTTCCGAAATGTTATTAATCAGGTTCACAGCAGTACTAATTTCCTGGGAACGCTCACCTAGCCGTTTAATACGTTTTTCAGTTTCACGAATGGTGTCCCTGATTCTGTTAATACTATTTACAGTATCTGTCACTGTGCTCATAGCTGTGATTGTTGTTTTAATCGCATCTGCAGCAGCAGTATTGGATAATTCGGCAAGCTTGTTAATCTTGGCCATTGTGTCCGAGGCAGATGTTAATTCCACTACTGTCTGCTCTACTTCTTTTCTTTCATTGTCAGCCAGCAGTATTACGTCATCAGCCTGTGATTTTACGAGATTGGATGTTTCTGCAATCTCTTCCGAAACACCCATTACTTTACTTAAAACTTTTGACGTTTCAGAAGACATCATGTTAAGCGCATCTGCAAGTGGGCCAGTCACATCTTCACTGACTTTGGCCCTGACAGTCAGATTCTTTTGAGCAAGTTGTGCAACGGTCTCAAGCAGGGCGACGACAGAATCATTGAGCGTTTCATTCTCATCTTTGATATCTGATGTCGCTGTCATACGATCATTCAACATGGCATCGATAGATTTACTTATATTGCCTAATTCATCATTACTTTTAATTCCAATGCGTGCCTCCATATCGCCTTCAACAACTTTCTTTATAACATTCTCCATGTGTGATAGTGGTGCGTTAAAAGATTTGATGATGAGCATGCTAGAGAACATAACCAAAATGATAACTAGAACCAGTCCTCCTACAGCCATGCTGCCAATGGCATCTATTTCTGTTGTGAAGATAAGTGCTATAAACAAAATAACAAATAACAGGCAATTAAATACTGTTAATGCAAGAATCCTATTTTTTAGTTTCATATCGTTGAACATGGCAATCTACCTGATTGTGATTTCTCTTGTTGGTCTACACAGGATTATTAATATTATCCTTAATTAGAGGGACTGGATATTGTTAATAACCGCATCAATATCAATTTCCAGCCAGATCTTGTTATCGACATCATAGGCCCTATTGACACAGTCTGAAAATATTTCCGGTGTATCTGCAGGCGGAGGAATTGCGTCTACCTCTTCTTCGTTAATTTCTACCGAAACTGGTAACTCACTGATTGACAATCCAACAGCGTTGGGCCCCTGGCCAATGACAAATACGACTTTATTTTCATTCCCTGTTTCCTTTCCATCTGTGAGGAATTTGTCAATTTTGAAAACCGGTATTAAATTACCGCGAAGACTTATCATTCCATTTATCCACGAGGGGACATTTGGAATTGGATAGACGTTTGTGTTTATGCTTGCTTCACAGAGGATCGTCTGATCGAACAGTAAATTTTGGTCACAGATATTGATTCCAAATCTTAGGTGTCTAACTTCATCTTCCTGTAATTCACCAATACCTTCAAATAGATCAAAGTGATCAATCTGGGGATTCAGTTTCATCCAGTTTGGCCGAAGGTCCTGATTTTCACTCATGATTAATTACCTACGGGTTACTTGAATGATATTCATAGTCTGGATTAGCAGGTCAAGCATAAGCTTTTATTTGGTCCATTATTTGTTCTGCAGTATAAGGTTTGGAGACAAGATCCTTGGCCCCTTGCATCCTTGCCCAGACACGATCTGCCTTTTGGTTTTTACTACTTACAAAAATTAACGGTATTGACTTTGTTGCACTATCATTTGTAATCGTCCTTGCTGCTTCATAACCATCCATTTGTTCCATCACGATATCCATAAAGATAATGTCAGGTTTTTCTGATTTGGCTTTTGTAATGGCCTCTTTACCGTTATTTGCGGTCACTATTTCGCAATCGATGTTATTTAATATAAGTTTAAGGTTTGACAAGTCAGTTGGTGAATCGTCAACAATCAAAACCTTCTTTATCGCCATGGCTACACTTTCTCCAGATATTACTTCAACTTCTTTAATATAAAATCCGTGATAATAAACAACGCAACATCCATTGTCTTATAAACTTACTCTTCTGTCTGGCAAGGTAGGGCCTTTGAGATACTGGCCTATTATCAGGTCCTGAAATACCATTTGACTAACTGGTTTGATTAGATAGGTATCGCAACCGGATAGATTACCTTTGATACGATCTGCTGGAGATGAATTACCCGTTAATAAAATAACGGGTGTATTTTTCCCCTTGCCTTCTTTAATTGTCTTGCAGACTTCATAACCATCAACTCCAGGTAATACGATATCGAGGAATATAATGTCATAGGTATTATTATTAATCAGTTCAAGTGCTTCCTCACCTGTCTCAGCCAGATCGACACGGGAAGTGAAAGGTTTAAGTGCTTCATTCATTTGTATACGTACTGGAAAGCTATCATCAACAACAAGTGCAATACTCCCATTATTATTACGCGCAGAAACAGCTTTTGAATCGCAGATAACTCCATCATTGACGATTGCTACTTCATCGTCGAGATCCAGCTCTTTATTAGCAACTTGATCCAGAACACTGATTATTCTTGACGCAATCAAAGGACGTCTTACCTGATAGTGCTCAGTCTTGAATTCACGCTGTTTGGATACCAGTACAGATGGTGGATCTGCAATATCCTGCTCGGATAATTTATTCCGATAGGATCGCCATGCGATAAGTGATGCAGGTTCATCTGCATTCACCATCAGTATATCCGGAGATGTATCCAAACCATTGTCGGTATATGAAGTATGACGATCCTTTGAATACTCAAAAGCCGCTCGCAAGCGCCTTTCCTCACTAGGAGGCATGCCGATCAGACCAATTGTTACAGGACTACTACCAACCATCTTGCATTCTTACCAGTTACCAAAAGGAGATGATGCACCTTAGAGGAATATACGATATCCTAAATTTATTATTTCACTGCAATGCAATATTACGACCAGTGATTTACGGGCGCTATTTCAATAGCTTAAAACCCAATCTTTAGCCATCTTCTACCGTTAGATGATACTATTTACTCGTATCGATACCAACCATGTGAATTAATAAATTTCTGCGAACTAGATCACATTTTTGCCAAAATTAGTGTGCACAACTTCAAAAATTTAACTTTACATTAATCAAATCACTAAATCTGGTGAATATTCAGATATTTCATCTTGTACTCAGTTATCGTCGCTTTGTGAAAGTAATTGATCCATTATTTTTTTCCTTTGTTCAACCACAGTCGTAAAGGCAAGGGCGACGCGAGGGACATTCTCGAAATAGTCTGTTAAATCCTCAAATCGTGCCTGTAATAGTTGAGTTGTTTCCAAAGTCCGTACACAAGCCGTCCGTACGCTACCAGCAAAGTATCCCATCTCACCGATTGGTTCACCTGGACCCACTTTAGCAATTGAAATTTCATTACCAGCATTATCGAGATGAAAAACTTCGACAAGACCTGTTGCAATCACAAACAGGGAAGGGTCTTCTTCACCCTGCATAATAAAAGTCTCGTTGGGCGGGTAGCTAACTTCAGTAAACAACTTGCTCAGTGCTGCCAGTTCCATAGATGATAAGGTTGTAAAGATAGGACAAGCTGCAAGTCTGGCGATACGCTGTTGTTTAATACTGTTGTCAAGTTCCGCCTGCGTCAGTATGCCTTCTTCGACAAGTAATTCACCAATACGCATGAACTTCCCGTCGCCCGTAAACGAGGACTGAAATTGCTTCTCCACAACATTATTGATGGTACCATCAGATACCAGCAGGTATTTCCCAAGCTTATTCTCACCAGTGTCGCTCAGTTTATCTATAGCCAATGTATTTGACCCTCAAAGTATTTCTCTCCCAAGAGATTTCTCTCCGTGAAATCAATTTCTTACGGCCTAAAGTTTAGGTGAAACTTACTAGTCAATCAATCTTTTGCCAGTAAATACCTCAAACAGGCCAATTAATACCTGCGGGGGTATTTTCCTATATATTGCAGGGCAAGGGCATTCGCCTCGGATAATTGAGTTGGCGTTAATTCTGATGTCAAAGCGGCCAGAGTACCGTCCTTATCTTCAACCCCCTGTGATATGGCTGATTTTAACCAGGCATAGGCCTTAATGAAGTTCTGTTTGACACCATGACCGACGACATACATTTGTCCGATCTTGTATTGAGCCAGGCCAAACCCACTTTTTGCCGATTTTCCATACCAATGCAGTGCCTTGCGGTAGTCTTGCTTGAGTCCAAGCCCTCTGTCGTACATCACTCCAATCTTGTATTGAGCATCGGGGCGACCGTAAGTAGCTGCCTTGCGAAACCATTTCAGGGCCTCTTTCAGATCCCTGGGTAAACCATGGCCTGCTGCATACATTGATCCTAGTGCATACATCGCACGGTGGTCACCATTTTCTGCCAGCGGGAGAAACTCTTTAGCCGCTGTTTCATAATCGCCCCTTTTGTAGGCATCCCCAGCAGTTTGGAAATCTGCTGTCACCGGGAAGCTGGTGCAGAAAAAGATTAGGACTAAGGCAAATTTTTGCATACATGACAAGAATACCGAAAAATAATCATTCTGGCATCCTGACATGATGCTAAATGTCCATTTATATGCTCTTCACGTTTTTAACAATATAACTGTATGTCAGCGTTTTTTTGCCCTTTGGCGGAAGTTTGATATTAAATTCCAATTGCTGATGATGTTTCCTTGTAAAGGGGTGTGAATTACTGATGATTTCCCATTCACCAATCATCGGTTCAATGATATTGATGGACGCCTCTTTGTCCTTGAAATTTTCAATAATTAATTGCATGGTTTCAATCTCGTCATGCAGGATGATTCTATTTTTACGATTCCGTTTGATATTTTTCTTCTCGTGATGTGTTTTTCGTTGTGTCACGACAATGTCTCGACTATCGCCCACGTAGAGTTTCATTTTCTGATTGATAGGTGTATATGCCGGCTTGTCTTCGCCCAGGAAGATACTGCTTCCCCGACCATCATTCTGATAAATGCGCATCTTACCACCCCATAAGGCGTGTTTCCCAAGATGATTGGTTTTGTTGTTTTCCAGTTCGTAATGGACAGGGATCCCCACGTTGGTGTCTTGCTTGCTCGGTTCCCAGGGATGTTTCCCTGCATCAAAAGTAAAACTCTTGCTAATGCTTACTTGCTTAGCCTGATAAAAGAGCATGCGTTTGCTTTCACCATCATTAATTGACTTTACGAATCCCTGACCATAATCCAGTTGAAACATGGCCGGGCCTAGAGATTCCCCCGAGAAATTCCTCAGGACCATATATGAGGAGATATCCAGTTTGCTTTCATTCTTATCTGTAATTGCTTCATAGGTCACCAGGCGGTCAATATTTGCCAACAGATAACTAACCCTGATTTTCTCCTGTTGTGCCTTGGGACTATAAATATCCCAAACCAGTGACTGCGAGTTTGGTGGATAGCTGACATTGATCAGCCTGGTCTTATCAGGATGTCCAATTATTTTCAATCGAATGGAATCACTATCGACGTGTACGCCTTTCCATGAAAAATCAACTTTATTCACTCCCTTGTGCAGGTTCAGGATGCGTTCCTCCTCAACCAATGTTGCCTGTGGGTTATCCAGTCTAACCGTGGTGTTATCACGATCAGGTAGGGTGACCAGCTTGATGCGCGCATGGGCCGCGTTGATAAAGATAAGGTTTGTAGAAAGTAGGGTAAAGATTAATATAAAAAGTGTTTTTTGATAATTCATCTTTGTTCTCCAGTATTTTGTGTGTCGGGTAGCTTTATCGTCTGTTTTGACGTTCGCCCTCGTATTGAGTCAGCGCATAGGCCAGTGTGGTTTTACTGTAGGGTGGAAGTTCGATGGTGTACTTCACAGAATCGATATCGATTTTTTTAAATTTGCCTTTATTGTCGACGGAATTATCGATGTCCCAGTATGAATTATGAAAATGTCGCCATACTTCAACATCAACAGGAATATCACGATTGTTTTCTAATTTGATTTCCCATTCCTGAATGCGGTCAAATCCTGAAATATTACCTTTGCTGTTAAATTGATAGTTTTCTGTTTTTTCTGACATCAAAACAGGCTCAACTTTTACTTCCCTTGCCTGACCGAAATCTAGTTCGATCTCCTGATTAACAGGGATATATTTATTGTGAACCTGTCCGGTATAGGCGAGATGTTCTTCACTATTTATCTCCCGAAAAACTTTCATCTTCCCATCCGGCAGCGGCTCCTTGCCCAATTGGTGTTTTTTATCATTATGAAAATAGATCAGGCGGTGAGTTGCATTTCCATAACGCTCCGCTTCAAAACGATAAAGATTACGAATCGGTATATTCTTTATATCGAATGAGGGCAGACGTTTGCCCCAGTTATTAGGAATATTTTCAGTTCCTTCTATGGTATATAGAAAGTATTCAGAAAGTCCCTCCTTGACGATGACCTTTGGTGAGAGCATATCGTTCATACTCATCTTTTCTTCAGCCAAGTCCATCTCCCTGTATGCCTTTCGTTTCATGGCACCAGAAGCCAGTGTCATGGGTAAACGTCCAATTGTCCCATCAGGTTTGTTATAAGGTGCATCACGTCGTGCCAATGCAGCAATCTCGTCCAGTAGATGAATCTTGCCGACAATGACCCGTGTTGAAGCATTCTCATAATCTTCACCACTATAATTTCTGATGGTGACATAACCCTGTAACTGCAGATGTTGTTCATCTTTGGATAGTGTGCCCATGTAAAAGGCGTGCCAGCTGATACCTGATGTAAAAAAAGTGATCTCGACAGGGATAGGGCCTGCGATATCTGATTCAATCGTCCATATCGCACTACCTTTCACACCCTTGGGATAGGAGACCTCCAAAAGTCTGACCTGAGAAGCATGACGCGGCGCACGTAATTGTACAGAGGTGGGATCGATGAGCGTATTCTCCCAACCAAATTCCAGTCGGTTTAATCCTTTCTTTAGCGTCAAGGTTCGTTGTTCACGCACCAGTGTCAGATCGGCTGAGTTATAAATAGTCAGTTGGGTTTTATCACGATCTGGTAGGGTCACCAGATCAATCTTGGCGTAGCTGCTATTGCTGATGCCCAATCCGAAGATCAGCAGCGTAGTGGAAATAAAATGACGCATGGTTGAGACCTCTTCTGTGTTGATGTGCCCCTATTAACGAAGGCAAGACAGAAAAGGGTTAGGCAATTATTACACCAGCGATTCATCAAACCCAAAAAGCCTTGGCTAGCATCAATACACCACTGAAGGTCATGATGGCCAGAGTGTAGTTTCTGAATTCTGCATTTCCAGGTAGTTTGGGTATAAAAAAACATAAAACGAGACTATAAAGCGTTATCATTGTCGTTGATATTGTGTACATCCTGTGGTTGACGAAGAAGGAAGCGAATGTTTGGTCTCGGTAAAAAAACAGAAATGCCTGTTGCCAGTGAAGCCTTGCCTGGACGTCAAGAGAAAATGGTCGTGCTGAATCAGCATTTTGTAAAAAACACACCCATACAAGAACCGTTTCCAGAGGGAATGGAAATGGCCATGTTCGGCTTAGGATGTTTTTGGGGTGCCGAAAGAGAATTCTGGCAAGTTGATGGCGTGTATACGACGGCTGTGGGTTATGCGGGGGGCTATACGCCCAATCCAACATACGAAGAATTATGTACGGGGATGACCGGACATAACGAGGTTGTGCGTGTTGTTTATGATCTGGAAAAAGTAAGCTATGAAACTTTGTTAAAGATATTTTGGGAATCTCATGATCCTACACAAGGGATGCGGCAGGGAAATGACACCGGCACACAGTATCGCTCGGGAATATATACCTACGGGAATGAACAGATGGAGATGGCCAAAACCTCAGCAGTCAGATATCAGGAGGCATTGGTGAAAGCTGGTCACGGGACAATTACTACGGAAATTGTTGCAGCACCCGAATTCTTTTATGCAGAGGACCATCATCAGCAGTACCTTGCAAAAAACCCACAAGGCTATTGTGGCTTGGGTGGTGTTGGGATCTGTTTTTAAGGTTTGTGGTTGAAATACATCCATGTATTTCTGCGTGGTGTCTATTTCGTTCTATCTGCGGCTTTGCGGTGCAAGCTTGACGTAGTCGTTGACGATTTTGGGGACGATGCCTTGTTCTGCGATGAAATCTTTTTCCCGCTTGTATGGGGATAGATTGGCATCATGCTGCCAGATGATGTTCTTATATATTTTATTTTAATCATAAGATTGGCGCCGTTGTTTTATCCTGCTGAAGGGAATGCTGCTGCATATTTGCTGACCCATTCTTCAGCAACACGTTCATTGCTGACAAATGGACCTTCCTGATGCTTTTTTGTTCTTAGATAAGTTTCAATGTGACAAATCTGTTCCACAACGCGTGCCCGATGGACGTCTGCTGCATGCGTGAGCCATATGCCGATTTCAAAGTAATCATCCATATTCCTGACGAGCACGACCTTGCCTCGAAATTTTTGGACATCACCCCTCAATGGTATGGATATTTCAACACTGATTCCGGGTTTCAGATATTTTTCTGATCGGAAGCACAGACCAATTGCCTGTGCGTTATCACTGTCTTTATCCTTATCAAACCAGAGTCGTTTATAACTCAGGGGGAATGCTGAGGGGTGATGTATAAAGCCAGACAGAAGCCCGTCGTCAATCGTTACAGAATACCGACTAGCGCCGCCTGGTGAGCCAGTATGATTTGCTTGAGCCATGGTAATAAACCTCCCTCAGCGAGATATTCTCTGCTTGTTCCTGTATTTGTAGCCCATCAGGAAGTATAAATCAAGTAAATATTCATAAATATCCTATAGTTGTAATATATACTTAAATTATTTATTAGAAAATTGACCTAAGTATGCCTCTATAACCATCTGAAAATTATAAAATTAAATTTATTTTCTACGTCCAATCATTATTAGCATGGCTGAAAATAACTATAGAAATCAATATGATATATGTAGTTATGTATTTTTTGTGGCATAATCCGGCGCTGAAATCCGGCTGGCTGAATTTGAGCTATCCATGCCAGATGAGCACCCTGGTCAGATAACTATCCGACGAAAAATATTTTGGAGTGAAATAAATGAAATATATCTTACTCATTGTGCTCGCATTAGTCGCAGGCACGATGGTTTTTGTCTTTGGCTTATTTGGGACTGATGAAAAAGCCATTGTCGTCAGTAAGCCTGCTGTTGGGTCTGCAACAGTGAATGAGCTTGAAGATGAGAATGATGCGGCTGAGGAAGCGCGTTATGCTGCGATCCAGGCTGAGTATAAAAAACTGGAGAAGGCGAGACGGAATCTGGACAGAAGATTAGCACGCATAAAAGCTGTGATGTGGAATGTTCAATTACCTCCTGAACAAGCTGAGGATATTGTCAGTAAAATGAGAAAAGGATATGGGCTTCTAAAAACAAAAAAACTTCTGGGTGCATTCTCAGGTTTACAAAGTATCAATGATGAATTAGTACGCGTTGAGTACGCACATCAGAATCTGGAAGGGGTGGTTGAAGCAGTTCGGGCTGCAAAATCAGGGGATTAATTTGCTTAAGATATTTTTTCCATTTGAGTGAACAGACGTGATCCTGGCACGTAAAATTTTATTTGTTAGCGTTTCATTGGAAGTCACGTCAATCTGTGCCCGGATAAAATTGGGTGTGTAACCAAAATATCTTGTGCACTCTGTTTTATCAGTTGTTGAATTTCCTTCCCATAAAATTGGGAACTCTCTGTTAATGTGTTTTTCCAGATAGGTTTTTTTCATCTCTGCTGCTAATTGGTGCAGTTGAACGCTGCGCTTCTTTTTTTCATCTTTACTGACCTGATTGGGAAGTCCCGCAGCTTTTGTGCCCTCGCGTTTGGAATAACTGAAAATATGGATGTGTGAGAATTCTGCAAGTCTGATGAACTCCAACCCGTCCTGCCATTCTTTTTCCGTTTCTCCAGGGAATCCAACGATCACATCTGTCGTGACGTTGAAGTCAGGGACTTCTTTTCTTGCATAATCTATCAATCGTTTGAAGTCTGCCGTTTTACAACGACGAGACATTCTTTTCAAAACACTGTCGCTGCCACTTTGCAAGGGTAAATGCATATGTGGCATCAGTCTCGGATTTGAAAACAACTCAAAGAATCTGTCCGGTAGATCCCAGGGTTCAACTGAAGCCAGCCTGAGTCTGGGTAGATCGGTTTCGCTTAGAATCGCCTTGATTAATTCATAAAGATCACAATTGATATCACTGCCATAGCCGCCCACGTGAACACCTGTCAGCACTGCCTCACGTATTCCCTGGCTGGTCAAATGATTGATCTCATCAATAATATCTTTAATTGATCGACTGCGTTCACTTCCCCGCGCAATGGTAACGATGCAATAGGTACAGCGATATCGGCAGCCATCCTGTATTTTAATAAATGCACGTTGACGCCCACGTTTGAACAAAGATGATTCACCAGGAACCGTCGCTGCAGACGGCATGGTTAGCATGTTCAGTTCATGCACGGTGAGTTCTACCAGTTTTTCCTTATCATGGTTTGGAATAATCAGATCGATACCTTCAATTTCGTCTGAAAGCGCTTTATTCAAACTGCTGTAACATCCACTGACAACAAGTTTCGCAGTTGGGTTATTTCGGTGTGTTCTTCGTATTAACTGTCTTGATTTGCGTACCGCAACCTGTGTTACAGCACAGGTATTGATGACCACGACATCTGCGTGTTCCGGTGTTTGCGTGATGACATGGCCTTTCGACATGAATCCGGTAGCCCAGATTTCAAGCTCAGCTTCGTTCAGTCTACAACCCAGTGTTGTTAGATGTATTTGCACGCGTCACACTTTGTAAGCATTTAAAGTAGAAAGATGCTGTTCAATGCATATTGGTAACATGCCAAGATGATACCCCCCTTCAAGCACAGAAATAATCTGATTATCGGAATATTGTGCGGCTTTTTCCATGATGCGTTCGGTCATCCATGCATAAAACTCGGCACTCAGGTTAATCTGTCCCAGGGGATCATCAATATGTGCGTCAAACCCAGCCGAGATGATGATTGCCTCAGGTCTAAATTCATCTATTTTGGGTAAAACCTGATCCTTGAAGACCAATTCATAATCACTATCTGATGCACCTGCAGGCATGGGGCAATTGAGCGTTGCACCTGCACCTTTGTGAATGCCCGTTTCACTATACGCACCTGTACCAGGGTAGAAAGGATATTGATGGGTACTGATATAAAGTACTGAGGGATCAGCCTCGAAGGTATGTTGTGTACCATTTCCATGATGAACATCCCAGTCAAGTATTAATATTTTATCCAGTTGGTACTGCTTCTGCAGGTATTTGGCAAGAATGGCGACGTTATTGAAAAGACAAAAGCCAAATGCCTGATCCTGTTCAGCATGATGTCCGGGTGGCCTGATCAGGGCGAGACCATTATCAATTTCTTTATTGATGACCTTATCGGCTATTTCAAGTACTGCACCTGTTGCCTTACGCGCGATGTTAAATGACTCTGGACAAATGCTGACATCCATTGAATCAAGAAAGTGATTGCCTGATAAGCACGCCGCTTCCGCACGTTTGAT
>CAYRXP010000022.1:1665-13863 GCA_964428145.1 uncultured Enterobacteriaceae bacterium | reverse complement strand
AGATTTGCTTGCGCGAGAATCTTCGCATCCTCTGGTGCTTCACTTTGCTGCTGGACGAGAATGATCTCCATCGTCTCATAGCGGGATTGCGGCATATCTTCGGGGGCAAATGTGACACCCAGTACAAGAATGCCATGTGCCATGACGGCGAGACAAAATGTCAGACCAAAACGATCTGTCGGTGTTATCAGTGGCTTTGTCGTTGCCGCTGCCAATAAACCAGCTTCCTGTTAATCTTCAAAAAAATATTCCCGAACGGTACTTAATGGTTGTTTCAGACTATGGTATCCGCGCTTCAATAGCATCCATTAAATCGCCTGCAATATTGAGATCATATATTGTATCAAGTTCCCTGATACAGGTTGGGCTGGTGACATTGATTTCGGTTAAATAATCGCCAATGACATCAATACCAACGAATAACAGGCCTTTCTCCTTTAAAGTGGGCGCGAGTTGTTCGCATATCCATCGGTCTCTGGTAGTCAATTCAACACCTTTTGCCGAGCCTCCAGCAGCAAGATTGCCGCGGATCTCACCCTCTTTAGGGATGCGGGCCAACGCATAGGGAACGGGCTCTCCATTGATCATGAGAATGCGCTTATCTCCATGGACAATCTCAGGAATGAAACGCTGAACCATGGCATGTCTATTACCATTCTCAGTTAATGTTTCGATTATTACATTGGTATTTTGATCAGAATGTTGAACTCTGAAGACCGAAGCCCCACCCATTCCGTCCAGAGGTTTCAGGATAATATCCCTGTGTTCATCAAGAAATGCATGTATATGTTCTGACTTTCGGGCAACAAGTGTCGGTGTTGTGCACTGAGGGAACCAACTGACGAACAATTTTTCATTGGCGTCACGTAGTGATGCTGGATTATTGACGACCAAAGTACCCTGTCGATGTGCCAATTCCAGCAGGTAGGTTGAGTAAATGTATTCCATATTAAATGGAGGATCTTTACGCATCAGAATAACATCGAGATCAAAGAGAGATAGTGTCATCGCCTGATGAAACTGGTACCAGCGAGTAGTTTCATCTTCCACCGTCATCTTACGCGTTGTCGCACTTGGAATATCGTTAACCAGAAACAGATCATCCATTTCCATGTAATAAATATCCCAGGCCCTTGATTGCGCCTCAAGCAACATAGCAAAGGAGCTGTCTTTTTTAATGTTAATCCCTTCGATGGGATCCATGATAATGCCCAGTTTCATAACATATTGCTCATAATATATTTTTCATAATCTATCGTTTATTCGTGATCATATTCTTCTAGCCATCGCCACAGTGTATGCCAGAGTATGTGCCAAGGTAAGCAATTTACTAAGAGGTAGATTGATATTCAATCTACTAAAGCATTTTTTTGCTAGAATAGTAATGATCCATCCATTTATGATAAAACCTTTGTCATAATAGCATTCAATAGATTGAGCCTGTTAAATATGTCTATAAAGAAAATAAGAATTGCAACTAGGGAAAGTCCCTTGGCACTGTGGCAAGCAGAGCATGTGAAGGCACGCCTTATGCAATATCACCCCAGGCTTGAAATTGAATTAGTCACGATGCAGACACAGGGGGATAAATTACTAGAAACCCCTTTGTCTATGGTCGGTGGTAAAGGTTTGTTCACCAAAGAGCTTGAGCAGGCCTTGTATGATCATAAGGCCGATGTTGCCGTTCACTCAGTGAAAGACGTGACTATTGATATGCCGGATGGATTGCTTTTATCCGTGATCCTGAAACGGGAAAACCCGCATGATATATTTATCTCAAGTAAATATAAAAGAATGAATGAATTGCCCAATGGCGCAGTTGTCGGTACATCGAGTTTACGCAGGCAATGCCAGTTAAAGGCATGGCGGGGGGATCTGAATATCAAAGATCTTCGCGGAAATGTTGGCACACGTTTAAGGAAACTCGATGATGGAAAATATGATGCCATTATTCTTGCTGCAGCAGGTGTTATCAGGCTGGGGCTGGAAGATCGTATTAGTGAAATAATTTCGATGGATATTATTTTACCCGCCATTGGTCAAGGCGCCATTGGGTTACAAGTCAGGGGGGGTGATCATGAGGTTTTAGAAAAGATCCGTTCACTCAATGATGACACAACACAACAGCAAGTAGAGACAGAGCGCATTGTCAGCAGACGTTTGTTTGGTGGTTGTCAGTTGCCCATTGCAGCACATGCTGAGATTGATCAGGATTGCATTACTGTGCGTGGCATAGTCGGACGTGTAGATGGCAGTGAGATAATTCAGGATACCGTGAGTGGAAGTTTGCAAGAAAGAGACGCTTTGGGATTACAGCTTGCTGAAAATTTGTTGGAAAAAGGTGCAGATAAAATACTCAATGAATTATTACAGGATTGATTTCCCCCGTATTAACCTGACCTCGGATTATATAAATCGAGGTCATTCAACATTGGATCATGCAGATAATGGACAAAACACTTGAGGGTCTAAGGGTTCTTGTAACCAGGTCAGAACATCAGGCGGAATTACTCTGCAAATTAATTGAAGATCATGGTGGTAAGGCAATTCGTTTTCCTGTGATCGAAATAAACAAAAGCGACAATCAACAGGCCGCAGAAAAATTACTCAATAATATCAGCCAATATGATATTGGAATTTTTATCAGCAGGAATGCCGTTGACTGGACCATGAAATTACTAGGTGGTAAATACTCGGCGTTAGAGGGCCTGAGTATAATTGCTATTGGTGCTACGACGGCAGAAGTACTTGAACAATTTTTATCAAAGGATGTGATCATTAATAATGGAATAAACAGCGAATCTCTGCTAGAAATTGATGCGTTGAGTACTAATGAGATTAGCGGCAAGGGAATTATTATTTTTCGTGGTGAAGGTGGACGTGAATTATTGGCGACAACACTAAGGGAAAGAGGCGCAAAGGTTGATTACGCAGAAGTCTACCGTCGTGACTGCCCGGAATATGATAAGGATGTTATCAATCAGCTCTGGTTAAAGGATACTCCTGATGCAGTGATTGTCACCAGTAATAATGGTTTACAGAATTTATTTGCTTTATTGAATGACGAACAGCGCAGTATTTTATTGAGCAAGCAATTGATTGTGATGGGGAAACGAATGTCGGATTTTTCAATCGGTTTTAGTTTTGCCAATCCGCCGATTCTTGCTGAAGAAAGTAGTGATAAAGGTATACTCAAGGCTATCGTGAAATGGGCGGCATTAGAAAAAAGCCGGAGAGTTAATTGAATGAGTGATGAAGACAATCAACTAGCATCTGAAGATCAGGCCGAAGATAAGAAAATAAGCATGGAAGAAGGCAAGTCAGAAAACAAGGCCGATAATCAGAAGGGCAATGCGAATGATGAGAAGTCTAATGATAAAAACCTTGGGCAGATTGCGTCAGACAAGAGGAGAAATAGATCAGTTTACTGTCGTCTGTTCGGTTTCATTATATTGGTTTTAATCTGTACTTTGATTGGTGGTGGCTATCATCTCTGGAATGAGTTGCAGCAAACAAAAGTTGATCTGGTTGAAGTTACAAATAATGGACAGGCACAAACTGGTTTGATGGCTGGGGATATTGCAGTGTTGGAAGACGCCATCAGGCAATTGGAACGAAAACAAATCGAACAGTCAGAAGCACTGGCATCCCTTTATAAGGACAAGCGGGATAATAATGAAGATTGGGCACTTGCGGAGGTTGAGTATTTGTTAATTATTGCCATGCATCGACTGTTACTGGAGGAGGATGTCGCGACCGCACTGGCGGCAATGGAAGCTGCTGATCTCAGGCTCAAAGATCTGGGTAATCCTGGTTTATTACCAGTACGGCAACAATTAACGTCAGACATGAATCAATTACGATCCGTCAATTTTGCAGACACCGCAGGCATGGCAGTTTATCTGGCAGATCTAGTCGAGCTCTCTGCAGATCTCCCGCTTAAGTCTGAAGTAATTACAAATGCAATTGCAGCACATTCTTTGGATGGAAATCAGATTAACGAGGGGGTCGATGTTGACCCGTTCTGGAAAAGGCTTCCTAAGATAATTTGGCTGGAAATCAAGAGTTGGGTTGCGATCAAACGCACAGGAGATGTAAATCAGGTCTTGTTGTTGCCCAGTGAAGAATATTTTCTAACCCTGAATCTCAGACTGGAGCTGGAAAGTGCAAGACTATCAGTACTACGTTCAGACTCAGAAAATTTGCGTGTTTCTATCGATCTCATGCAGTCCTGGATGCGTCATTATTTTGATACCAGCGATTCAGCTGTTGTCAATGTGATGGAAACGCTGGATCAAATGCGCACAGTCGAATTGAAACCTGTCCTGCCTGATATCAGTTCATCCCTGGAAAGTTTACGGGCTTATGTGCGTGAAGCGGCGTCAGAACCGACAACTGGGTCAGCCGATGTCGATGAGATCCAATATCAATGAAACTACTGGCCTTAATTATTTTTTCATTACTGCTAGCAGCGGGCATTGGTGCCTATATTGAGGATGATGCAGGGTTGGTGACAGTTGTATTTTCTGGTTGGACAGTACAAGCAAATTCCATTTTTTTCGTTGTTTCAATTGTAATTTTTTTTCTACTATTACATTTACTGTTACGTCTGGTAAGTCGCCTTTGGAACATGCCTAGACAACTTGATAGTTGGAAGAAAGTCAGGCATCAACGATTATCAGAAAAATATTTGTCACGCGGTTTAATGGCACTGGTTGAAGGTGACTGGAATAAAGCCGAAGTATCTTTATGCAAAGGTGCTCCACATAGCCAGTCATCATTGGTAAATTATCTGGGTGCTGCGCGGGCGGCCCAACAATTGGGTGCAACGGAAAGGCGAGATAATTATTTACTTAAGGCTTATAGAGATGATCCGGATGCGGAAGTCGCTATTGGTCTGGTCCAGGCAGAATTACAAATCAAGCAACAGCAAACGGAACAAGCCCTGGCGACGTTGACACGTTTACATGATCAAAAACCAAAACAGGATAAGGTCAAAAAGATGTTACTGCATACCTATGCTGAGCTCAAAGATTGGAATGCGATGCTGGAGCTATTACCAAAGATAGAACGCGCGGGAATTTTGCCTCGTGAACAAATTCAGGCTAAACAACTGGAAGCCTATGGTGGATTATTAAAAAATATTAGCCTAGATGGCGATAAAGAAAAACTAAACAATGCCTGGTTAAATATCCCAAGGAAAATACGCACCGAATTTCATCTGATTGAATTGTACACAGCAGAAAAACTGAAGCTTTCTGATTCGTCAGACTGTGAGCCTTTGATACACAAGGCATTAAAAAAACAATGGGATCTTGCGCTGGTCGATTTATATGGTCAGGTAGAAGGGAAAGAAAAGGCAAAACAATTAAAATTTGCTGAAGGTTTTTTATCCAGCCATGCAAGGAATTCAGTTTTATTGCTGACACTGGGCAGGCTGAGTGCCAGAAACAAGCTCTGGGGAAAGGCAAGAACTTATCTGGAGGAGAGTATTGAAATAAACCCTCTTCCTGAAACCTTTCGGACACTCGCCTCTGTTCTGGATGAACTTGGTGAGCATGAGGCAGCGACAGTTTATTATCAGAGGGGTTTGGAGTTAGCGACTGTGGGGGTTGTTGCTGATGGGGTTAAGTTGCTTGGGAGTAGTGATGAAGGGGATATAGTAAATTAAAAACTCACTTGAAAAATGGCTTGGTTATCCTCTTGTATTACTTAATAACGAGTCTAATAGGCTCGATATAATTAAAAAATACTGTGCCTAGCCAAGTTCGTTGTTAACAGGTTATGTTGCTAATAAATAAAATATGAATGAATCATTACAAGGAATAGTTATTTTTATCGTTATTGCAGTTGGTAGCGCTATAATGTGGCATACTTTTTTGAAACGTATTCCTATTGCAATTCTCGGATCAGCAATAACTTCTGCTGCGATTTATCAAGTTTGCAATAATATTAAATTAGGCTATCTCGATCCGTTTTTTATAATTTCACTACCAACAACATTCGCTACAGCATTTATAATTGCATTAATTATGAGTATTCCTTTTAGTATATGGAGAGGAAAGCATCATAACAAATCGCTCAAGGACGAGACACCGGAACCCGGCGCCCATTAGCTCAACCGTTAATCAAGTCGTTGCGAATTCGAACGAGTCTGAGTAGATGTATTCTGGCGATAATTCCCTTTCTACAAAGGAATCCAGCACTGCGTGAACCATTGGTGGTGGGCCGCAGGTGTAGACTTCGTATTTTGTGAGATCTTCGATATCTTCGAGGATGGCGTTGTGTACAAAACCTGTTCTTCCTTGCCACTCATCTGCTTCGCCAGTTTCTGAAAGTACAGGAGTGTACTCGATGTGATTGTATTCATCGGCCCAGGATTGCGCGAGTTGATTTAGATAGAGGTCTTCTTCTTTGCGTGCTCCCCAGTAGAAATGAATTGGGCGTTGATCGTCTAAATACAATGCATGTTCGATGATGCCTTTGATAGGGGCGAATCCGGTTCCGCCGGCAACCATGATGATGGGTCGTTCAGAATCTTCCCTGAGGAAAAAGGTCCCTAGCGGGCCTTCAAATCTCAGCAGCGTGCTTTCTTTTAGTTCGTGAAAGGCATATTCCGAAAACAAACCGCCATCATAATGACGGATATGTAGTTCCAGGGTGTTATCATTATGCGGGGCATTGGCCAGAGAAAATGATCGCTTTTTCCCTTCACGTAATAACAGGTCGATATATTGCCCGGCGAGAAATTGTAGCCGTTCGCTCGAAGGTAATTTTAAAAAGAGGCGTATCACATCATGGTTAAGTTTTTCAATCTTTGTCACCCGACAGGGTAGTTTGCGAATTGAAATCTCACCGACGCGATCAATTTCTTTTGCTTCGATAATGACATCAGAATTCGGGATGGCTTGGCAAAAGAGAGCATAACCCTCTTTGCTTTCATGTTCAGTAATACCCGTGACTTCATTTTGGTAATGTATATTTCCTTCAATCAATTTTCCCTTGCATGATCCACAGGCACCATTGCGGCAACCATAGGGAAAGCTATGTCCATTCTTGAGCGCGGATTCAAGTATGGTTTCATTTTTGCCTGCAGGAAATGATTCCTTGCTCGAGTCTATAGTGATCATATATGGCATAATGTTTGATAAATATTACTTAATTAATGTGGCAAAAGATTGTACCTCTCCGGGGAGGCTGCGCGCTCGTAAAACTTACGGTAAACTTCTTTTACTGATTAACCATCTAAGTAATGGTTTCCATTGCTCCCGATCATAGTATGTCCTGGAAGGCGCTAGTTCGAATATTGTTTTTCCTTGTTCAGCAGCATGTACATAGTTTTGGGTAGCACGAAGTAAAGCCATATATGGAATCTTTCTACCATTCGGTAGTTTAATATTATAAAGATAGTCTTCAATTTTGTCAGCCGCTATCGTCATTTCATTGACCCTATTTGCAACCGTCGCAATTTTAATTTTTCTGTTAACAGATTTTTTTCTGAGTTTGATCAAATCACTGATAAATCTTTCTGCAGCCCTTATATCGATAGGAGATGGCAGTACAGGGATAATCATTGTTTGTGCCACACGAAGGATATTGGCTATCTTTTGCTCATGTATTCCCGCAGGCGTGTCCAGTACAAGGATGTCTGTATTATTGGGGACGAGAAGTTTATTCTTTTTTACAGGTACGTTATTAATTCTAGCCAGGTTCTCAGGCCTTATATCAAGCCAGTCACTACTGGAACATTGTGGATCACAATCAGCGAGTGAAACATTTTTTCCTCGCATTGCGAAATATCCAGCAATAGTTGTTGCAATTGTACTTTTACCACAACCACCTTTTGGATTGAGTATCAATATTGTGCGCACGGGCTATTTATCCTTAATCTTTGAGTGTCCAATTATACATTCTTGGTAACGGGTTTTTTATTTTTCATCAAGTCCTGTATTAATGGATCTGTAATTAATTGCATGGCAAAAATCATTTTTCCCGCGGGGACAACAATCGTATTTGGTGTTGTCATGAATGATCCACTCAGCATCTTCATCAAATGTTGGAAATCGACTTTAATTTTTTCCTGATTCCTAACATGGATAACGACAAAGCTTTCTTCACTGGTTGGAACTTCAGTTGCAGCGAATGGGTTTGAAGTATCGACGGTAGGAACACGCTGAAAATTAATATCAGTCCTGGAGAATTGTGGTGTGATGTAATGTGTGTAGTCATGCATTCGACTTAGTATCAATTCTGTTGCATCTTCCGGGGAGTAGCCTCTGATTTCCTTGTCACGATGAATCTTCTGCATCCATTCAAGATTAATGATGGGGGTGACACCGATTAGTAAGTCTACATACTGACGAACGTTCACGGTGTCAGTAACAATGGCTCCATGTAAGCCTTCGTAGAAAAGCAAGTCTGTATTTTCCGGTAGATCATTCCATTCCGTCAGCGTGCCGGTCGGTGAACTATGTAACGCAGCCTCAGCGTCATTATGTATATAGTATCTATGATTGCCTGTGCCGTGTTCTGAATATTCACGAAACAAAGCCTCGAGCTCCTCGAATAAATTACCTTCGGGACCAAAATGGGTAATGTTTTTTCCTTCCAGTTCAGCTGCCTTGACAACATCATCCATCTCCTGACGGTTATACCTGTGGTAGCTATCGCCTTCGACAAACGCAGGTGTGATTCCTTCGTGACTGAAGATAATTTCAAAGGCATTTTTGACACTGCTGGTACCTGCCCCAGAAGAGCCAGTTATTGCAACGATTGGGTGATCTTTAGACATTTACTATATATTCCATTTCTGACGTAGCTATTTATTACGATATTGTTGTCGGAACATCAAGCAAAATTGCGTTTACGGTATACTATCCATTAGCATAGACGGGTTATATGAAAGTTTTGCACGAGCCATCCTAAGTCGATAAATTAGGCTCGACAAAGCAAAGAAACACAAAAATGCGATTTCCGTGTTTCTCTCAAAATCAATAATTAGAGGTTTTTGATTTTGACCTGACCTCCTTGTCAGGCGATACTTTTGATTTAATGCAAAAATATCTATATATAACAATGATTTTTCAGGAAAATTAGAGATGCCAATGACTGGTAATGATGCCCGTTTATACAAACGTCTACTGCTGTATGTGAAGCCTTATTGGCGTACTTTTCTGATAGCCATTGTCAGTATGCTGGTCCTGGCAATATCCGATCCTGCCATACCCGCCCTGATTAAACCCATGCTGGATGGTGCATTTATTGAAAAAGACCCGGCGACAATGAAATGGGTCCCTGTTCTGTTTGTTGTGCTCTTTGCTGTCAGAGGCTTCGCTGCCTACGCCAATGGCGTTGCCTTGTTCTGGGTGTCGAACAAGGTCGTTATGGATCTCAGGCAGGAAATGTTTGTCAGAATTTTGTCATTACCCAGCAGTTATTACGATGATCATTCCTCAGGCAGTCTGTTGTCTAAATTTACCTTTGACGTCACGCAAATTAAGGAAGCGGCAACGAATGCAATCACCACCATCGTGCGTGATTCACTTTCAATCGTTGGTCTTTTAGGGTGGATGTTTTATATCGACTGGAAATTGACATTGGTTGCTATGGTCAGTGCACCTTTTATTGCCATAGTGATTTTAATTATTCGTAAACGCCTTAGAAAAATGAGTCGTAAGGTTCAGGGATCTATGGCTGATATCAATCATGTACTGGTCGAATGCATAAACGGCCATAAACTTGTTAAACTCTACGATGGCAAGGAACAGGAAATTCGCCGGTTCCAGGAAGTCACAAATGCCAACCGCAGATACTCGATGAAATTTGCTATGGCGGCTGTTGCAAGTAGCCCAATGATTCAACTGATTACTGCAATTGCTCTGGCGATAATTATTTATATCGGAATCCAAAATGCATCAGTCGATAAGATTGAAGTGGGAGAATTCACTTCTTTTTTTGCAGCGATGGCCATGCTGCTAAATCCGCTGAAACGATTAGCCAGGGTGAATGAGCATCTACAAAAAGGCCTTGCTGCCTGCGAGAGTGTTTTTGCATTGCTGGATCATTTAGTTGAACCGGATGTTGGCAAACAAACATTGGAAAGAGTTAAGGGTGAAATAGAATTCTGTAATGTGAATTTCAGTTACGATGGTAATGATCAAATAGCATTAAATAATGTTTCCATGCATATAAAACCCGGTGAGACGATCGCGTTAGTGGGTGCATCTGGCAGTGGTAAATCAACCATTGCAAACCTGGTTCCTTCTTTTTATTCAGTGACCGAAGGAAAGATCCTGCTAGATGGAAAGGACATCAAAGATATTTCGCTACAATCATTACGTCAGAACATTGCATTGGTCAGTCAGGATATTGTTCTGTTTAACGATACTGTCAGAAATAATATTGCTTACGGTAATATGAGTGGCAGTAGCGAAGAATCAATTATTGCCGCGGCCAGAGCAGCGCACGCATTGGAGTTCATAGAAGACTTACAGGATGGGTTTGATACTATCGTTGGAGAAAAAGGCCTGAAGTTGTCTGGTGGTCAACGTCAAAGATTAGCCATTGCAAGGGCTCTGCTCAAGGATGCCCCGGTACTTATTATGGATGAAGCGACATCTTCGCTGGATACACATTCAGAAAGACAGATTCAGATGGCGCTGGATGAGGTCAAAGAAGGCAGGACATGTCTGATCATTGCCCACCGGCTTTCAACGATAGAAAAGGCAGATCGTATTATTGTGATTGATAATGGTGTGATTGTTGAAACAGGCACACATGCTGAATTGATCAAACAAGATGGTGCTTATGCGCGCTTACATCAGTTGCAATTCAATATCTGAGGGATCAGTTAGTTGATGGCCTGAATGATCGAACATGTTCCTGAAGCGAGGGTATCTGATCGTTGTTAGATCCATATTTTATCGCTATGTAAATATCCGATATGTTATTGATCTGCTGCGCCAGATCGCCTCTCTTTAATGCGGCACGCTTTGCAAAGTCAACGGGCCCTTCGTGCGCAATATGATGAATATCGCATCGAGCTAACTTTTTACAGAATTTATAGTATAAGCGGTTAACTGGATCTCTGTTTTCAGGCGTAGACTTTAGTAGCACGAATGCCAGATAAACGAGTATCAGCACAATGAAAATTATTATAAGAAAAATCATGCTGCTCCAGTCAATCTTCTGCAGGCCGAATTGAGCAAGAAACGCTTTTTGACGTTTTGGACCATAGCTAATGACCCATTGATTCCACTGATTGTTAACAGTATCCCAGCTGTAGTTCAAGCGTCGCCATAATTGTCTGGTCAGGCTGTTCTGACTAAACATCAACGGAATATCAATGATATCGCCGGGCAATGCACTTTCAATACCCTCTATAACACGTAGTGGTGAGACAGCAGCCGTTGGATCGATGCGTGTCCAGCCCTGCTCCTTTATCCAGACTTCTGTCCATGCATGCGCATTGCGCTGACGAACAACAAAATAATCGCCAACAGGATTATATTCTCCACCCTGGTAACCAAGCACAATACGTGCAGGAATTCTTGCTATCCTCATCATGACGACGAACGCACTGGCATAGTGTTCACAAAACCCCTGTTTTGTTTCAAATAGAAATTGATCGACCCGATCATTTTCCAGAAGGGGGGGGGTTAAGGTGTAATAAAATTCGTCCTCACTAAATAATTTTAATGCGCGCTCAATGATTTGTTTTATAGATAAGCCCTCCTTTTCCCATTGGTGAATCAATCTCTTTGTTCGGCCATGTTGTTGCCGGGGGAGCTGTAAGGATTTTTGCAGTTCATCATGATTCAGTCCTGATATCTTGTATTCTGGATAGGAAATCATTTCATAACGAATTCTTTGTCTGATAGGCTTTTGGGTAAGTAATTGAAAATCTGATGTTATCCAGCTTTGATCAGGCCCCAACTCAGGTTTTTGGCCGGGCATGTCAAGCGCATATAGCCATTTTTGATTATGAGGTTCCAGTGTCACGGTGTACGCAACAGGATCGGACATTGTTTGTAATGGTGCAGCATCAAGATAATCTGATTTTCCCCTGGTCCATTTTTTTCCATCGGTATGCCAGAGTACCGGGCCACGCCAATAGAGTTGCGATTGCTCTGGTTGCGTATCTTTGAAATCAACTCGAAAAGCAACCTTGTTGCTTAGTATCAGTTGACTAATACTGCC
>CAYRXP010000022.1:0-1565 GCA_964428145.1 uncultured Enterobacteriaceae bacterium | reverse complement strand
TGAAATCAACTCGAAAAGCAACCTTGTTGCTTAGTATCAGTTGACTAATACTGCCAGGAGACATTTTATCATCAATACCGGTTAAACCTGTATGAGCATCGTCTGGCATGCCCCATAGAGGGCCTGATAAGCGCGGAAATAATACAAATAAAATTAGCATGACAGGGATGGATTGCAGTAATAGTGTTGCAGCAATCTTGCCTGAAGCCTTGTAAGATAATTTTCGCTGATAATCATTGAACGTCAACAGACTTAGTGTCATTACTAAAACTGTGCACGACATATAAATAGCCGTAACAATGGTTTGTGTGTAGAGGAAAGTTGTCACCACGAGGAAATAGCCTAGGAAACAGGTGACATAGAAATCTCTCTCTTGGTTAATTTCAATAATTTTAAAACCAGCCAATAAAACCAGTAGTGAAACACCGGCATTGCGACCAACAATCGTCCCAAAGTGAAAATAAATACCGGTAATAGCAATCACCATCAGGACAAATAAAAATATTCTCGTAATAGAAAATTTCTTGTCTGTTAAATTGGCCTGCGATGGTGAATATAATTTCCAGGCTGTAAGTACTAGAAACAGCACAATGATCCAACCTGGGATTCTTTGCATATGAGGCAGCGCTGACATTGTTAAACCCGCCCCCAGACAATAAAGACTGTTCAACGAGGTATTATTTTCAGGCCAGCGACTGTTCATTATTCTAGTCATTTTTGTAGACCATATTTAGCTAGTGAGGCTAGACAGAGGTGGAAATGTTTCTCTCCATGACCGGTATCCAGAGATACCCCGGGGATATTCAGGCCATACTGGAGGGATTGTGACTCGGCTTCAAT
The DNA here is from genome assembly GCA_964428145.1 of uncultured Enterobacteriaceae bacterium. Classification (GTDB taxonomy): domain Bacteria; phylum Pseudomonadota; class Gammaproteobacteria; order Eutrophobiales; family Eutrophobiaceae; genus SMWN01. Next base: position 725 of record CAYRXP010000022.1, on the reverse strand, counting down.
TAACCAATAGCATAATTGTGAAAGTCGCGATTCGATATCAGGCAAATGAGAGACGTCATTCCATCTCAAGTGGAGTTTATCCGACCCGGAACCGGTAAATCGTTTTACAAACAAACCTTTTTGTTGAGCATATGCCTTCCAGGCAATATTCTTGATCGAGTCCCCTACCTGATAATTTCGGAAACCTGTAAAATCATCTGTCCCTAAATATTTCCCCTGAATACCCGTAGATTCGGTAAGGTCTACAGGTGGAAGAGATTTTTGACCTTCAGGTTTGGGGTATACAAGACAGGCCTGTTTCATATCTATAGTTGACCATGCTGTGAACAGGCCTAAAGGAAAAGTTGTATACACTTTCATTCGGCCTGCTTTAAGTAGACCACGATGTAAGGATCTGACTGGTACTTCAATGCGGTCTAGCTGATTTTGATCTATATTGCATGTTGTGATGGGTGAGTTAGTAGATGTTTGTTTTACACGCCACTTTTTTTTAGATGACCTGTTAAAAGTGATCGCCAAACGTAGATGTCTATTCCGGTTATCAAGTATGAGTGGAAATTTTGCAAGTTCGCCTGAAAATACGGGCAAAGGTAGTGCTTCATTGATGACCAGTCCGGCAAGATTTCTGTAGGTATGCAAAATGGTGACAAGTGAGAGCGAACCTAAAAGAAATGTAAGTATATATGCCATGCTGTTATTGTAATTGACAGCACCTAATAACATGG
>CAYRXP010000021.1:11245-14121 GCA_964428145.1 uncultured Enterobacteriaceae bacterium | reverse complement strand
TCATCATCGACTGTGGAGTTTGCAACTCCACTTTTCTAAATGCACACCTGACGAAATAAATATTCGGCAAAATGTAAACCACGCTGCCTAATAACACCGAATAGGCCGACACTAGCCCGCTAAATGTGTATGTCAGGAGTGCTATCACAACTGTAATGATTAGCTGAACATAAACTAATCTAAATGCAGCGGTTCTGTTTTTTATTATTTCTCTGTTACCGCTCAACCACCGCTTCTCCGAGATTTTATCAACTGTTGATGCCAGTCTTCGGAATTACCCCATGCCACTAATTTGTAGCTGAAAAGCAGGTTCCTCCAGCGTAAGCTCCTGATTATAATCAGCTAAGCATGGCTTATCAACGGCGATGATGAATAAAGCACATTAATTTATTAATAAACACCGTACTTAAACAAGCAGTTACTTTATTCTTTTCAATATTCCGTTTAGTTCGTCCAGGGAATGGTAGCGAATCTCCAAGATCCCCTTACCGCTTTTGTGATGCTTAATTACCACTGCTGCCCCCAAGCGCCCAGATAAATCTTCCTGCAAACTTCTCAGATTGGGATCCAACCTTTGTGAAGTTGGACGTTTTTTACCGCTTTTTTTCTGCGCCCCTTTTGCCAGTAAATCACGGATCAATTTTTCAGTTGCACGCACTGATAGTCCTTGCTTGACAACTTTTTTTGCCAATTCAACCTGGTTTTCCTTCCTTGCTGCCAATATGGCGCGCGCATGACCCATCTCCAGAGCACCAGTTCCTAACATTTTTTGAACTTCGGGGTGCAACTCAAGAAGTCGAAGGATATTCGTCACAGTTGAACGAGATCTGCCGACTGCTTCAGCAGCGGCATCATGAGTCATTTCGAATTCCTGCAACAAGCGGGAAAGTGCACGCGCTTCGTCTATCGGATTCAGATCTTCACGCTGGATGTTCTCGATCAGAGCCAGGCACATCGCTGTTTGATCTGATACATCTTTAATGATGGCTGGGATTTCATGTAATCCCGCCAACTGTGTTGCCCGCCAGCGGCGTTCCCCTACAATGATTTCGTAGGTAGCAGTTCCCTTTAAAGGCCTGACGACAATTGGTTGTATCACACCCTGTTTTCGTATTGAGTTGGCTAGATCTTCAAGTGCTTGCGAATCCATTTCCGCGCGCGGCTGATACCGGCCACGGACAACGATATCTACGGGAAGTGTCCGCAACTGTTCATCCAGATTTGACTCAGCGCTTTCCATACTGCCTCTTGGTGACAGTAATGCATCCAACCCCTTACCAAGACCTCGTTTTCTCATTGACTCAATGTTACCTTTTAAAACAGGTTTATCTTTCAGAACAGACGCGAATGATCCCTGTTAACAGGCAGCAGCACTCTCACGCCTAAGCATTTCCCCGGCCAGTGCAAGATACGCCAGTGCGCCCCGTGAGGATTTATCATATTTAATCACGGGCAGACCATGACTCGGTGCCTCAGCCAATCTGACATTTCTTGGAATGATAGTGCGGTAGACCTTTTCTCCAAAATGCTCCAACAACTGGGTAGACACTTGTGTGGCCAGGTTATTGCGCGGGTCATACATGGTGCGTAACAGGCCTTCAATCTTCAGATCCGGATTCAGATATTTGCGAATTTTTTCAATACTCCCAAGCAATGCTGACAAGCCTTCGAGAGCATAATATTCACATTGCATGGGGATAATAACCGAGCTTGCCGCCACCAATGCATTGACTGTCAACATATTCAGGGAAGGGGGACAATCAATAAAAATGAAATCGTAATTTTCCTTAATCTCATCGACGGCATTGCGTAGTCGTATTTCTCTTGCCAATTCATCAAGCAATCCTACCTCAGCCCCGATCAAATCAGCATTACCTGGTAATAAATCATAATCACCTTCGATAGATTTTGTCAGTACCTCGGTGATGGGTTTCTCGCCCATCAATACATCGAACGCCGAAATTTCAAGCTCCATCTTGTTAATACCACTGCCCATGGTGGCATTCCCTTGTGGATCCATATCAATCAGGAGCACACGCCGTTTAGTCGCCGCCAATGACGCGGCAATATTGACGCTGGTGGTCGTCTTACCGACACCCCCTTTCTGATTTGCTATGGCTATAACCTTGGTCATGGTTGTTATTATTCTGACGACATCATCCTTTTCCTGGGCTTTTATTCGGCCAGTATTATGGCACAGACAAGCTGAAAGTGTCGCGACTTAACTCCGGATAGTGCGTCTGGTTTAACGTTGGCTGACGATTTGAACCAGACTCCTGGCCCCCATCACACCGGGCACTTCTAACGATGTGACCTTCGTTGAAACAGCCTCTGCAGTTAAACCCAATATTTCGTTTAGATCTGATATTTCTTTTTTCGGATCGGGGCCTTTCATGGCCAATAGTCTGCCATCCTGCTCGAGCAAATGCTGACTACATGCAAAAAAGTCCGCCAGGGAAGACAAGGCACGCGAAACAATGATTGAAAACTTGTTTTCAGGTTCATATTTCTCAATTCTGCAACAAATAACTTCCACATTTTTTAAATTTAACGACAACACAGCCTGATTCACAAAACGAGTTTTCTTATTGTTTCCATCCAGCAAGACCCAGTATGTGTCCGGCCTTGCCAGTGCCAGAATGATGCCGGGTAAGCCCGCGCCCGTGCCAATATCCAGACAAGTGCCTTTTTGGATAAAAGACAATATAGAGAGGCTATCCAGGACATGGTAGGCAAGCATTTTTTCTGGCTCACGAACGGCCGTCAGGTTATAGGCTGTATTCCATTCTACCAGTAAGTCAATGTACGAGAGATAAGCTTGCAGAGGCAAATCGGTAGCTGTGAGCCCCATGGCTTCAACCCCTTGTTGAAGCTGT
>CAYRXP010000021.1:9449-11145 GCA_964428145.1 uncultured Enterobacteriaceae bacterium | reverse complement strand
AACTGCCTTTTCTTGAGATAAATACGTAATAAGGAAATAGCCGCTGGCGTCATCCCGGGAATACGTGAAGCCTGCCCCAGGCTATGGGGTTTGTGTTCGCTGAGTTTTTGAATCACTTCGTTGGACAAGCCACTCACCTGATTAAAATCAATATCACTGGGTAAGGTCGCTTTTTCATAGTGCAGATTACGTGCAATCTCAGTTTCCTGTCGCTCTATATAACCACTGTACCTGGCCTGAATCTCAATCTGTTGAATCACGATATCGTCTAGTTCACTAATATCAAAATCCGTCAATGTCATCAGGCTTTTAAAATCCACTTCCGGCCGGCGTAACAATTGCATCAGACTGTATTCCCTTTGCAATGGCTGGCCCAGTACACGTGTTGCTTCTTCCACTGCTGTGGTTTCCGGTTTCAACCAGGTTTTTTCAAGGCGCTGTTGTTCATTCTGAATCGCTTCACGCTTGTCAGAAAACTTCTTCCAACGATCATCGTCAACCAAACCATGCTCGCGACCGATCTCGGTTAACCGTAAATCTGCATTGTCTTCGCGCAAGAGCAACCGATATTCAGCGCGGCTGGTAAACATTCTGTAAGGTTCACTGGTGCCACGTGTAATGAGATCATCAATCAGCACACCCATATAGGCCTGATCTCGGCGTGGACTCCAGGGCGATTTATCCTGCGCCAATAGCCCGGCATTCATCCCGGCAATCAGGCCCTGTGCCGCTGCCTCTTCATAGCCGGTCGTGCCATTAATTTGTCCGGCAAAAAATAATCCGGATAAATGCTTGGTTTCCAGCCAGGGATGCAGATCTCTGGGATCAAAGAAATCGTATTCGATGGCATAACCCGGTCGAGTAATATGTGCATTCTCAAATCCTTCTATTGAACGCACCATCTCATATTGCACATCGAAAGGCAGGCTGGTGGATATGCCGTTAGGATAAACTTCATGCGTGTTCAAGCCTTCCGGTTCGATAAAAATCTGGTGCGATGCCTTGTCTGCAAATCGAACCACCTTATCTTCCACTGAGGGACAATAGCGTGGGCCCGTTGCTTCGATATTGCCATTAAACATAGGCGAACGGTCCAGACCCTGACGGATAATCTCATGGGTTTTTTCGTTGGTATATGTGATATGGCACGGAAGCTGTTGCGGGTGCTCATCCACATGCCCCATATAAGAAAATACAGGGGTGGGTGTATCGCCAGCTTGTTCCTGCAATTTACTGTAATCAATTGTTTTGCCATCAATTCTCGGCGGCGTGCCTGTTTTTAGACGTGCGACACGGAAAGGCAATTCTCGTAAACGACTTGCCAGTGTATTTGACGGGGGATCACCCGCCCTGCCACCGGCTGACTGTTCATTGCCGACATGGATCTTACCTGCCAGAAAAGTGCCTACGGTCAAAATGGTATATTTTGCCCTGAACTGCAAGCCGGATTGGGTAATGACGCCAGTGACGCGATCACCCTCTACAATCAAATCATCAACGGCTTGTTGAAAGATAAACAGATTTTCCTGCGATTCCAAAAATGGCCGGACAACCCCACGATATAGAGCACGATCAATTTGCGCCCTTGTTGCCCTGACCGCAGGGCCTTTGCTGGCGTTTAAGATACGAAATTGAATACCGCTTTTGTCTGCTGCGCGAGCCATCAAACCGCCGAACGCATCAATCTCCTTCACCA
>CAYRXP010000021.1:7302-9349 GCA_964428145.1 uncultured Enterobacteriaceae bacterium | reverse complement strand
ATACCGTTGTTTATCTTTCGTATGGCACATTGAATTGTTGTTTCATAAGACTCATTAAAATATACTTCAGTTCGTTTCACTCTAAAATGACGCCAGATGATAACGGAATTTAAGGGGGAAAACCTTCGAAATGTGTGGATTAACCATCCATATGCATGTTCTTCACTTCGACATAATGATCCGCAGAATATTCAAGTGAGTTTAATTCTTCTTCGTTGAGTGGCCGTAGCTGCTTTGCTGGACTACCGACATAGAGATAGCCGCCCTCCAGTTGTTTACTAGTCGGCACCAGACTCCCGGCACCGATAATCAACCGGTCTCCCAGAACAGCACCGTCCATGATCGTAGCCGACATCCCAATTAAACACAGATTACCCACAGTACAGGCATGTAAGGTGACACGGTGACCCACGGTGACGTCATCACCCACCGTTAAAGGGAAACCTCCCGGAGAGAATTTGCCATCATGCGTCACATGCAAAACACAGGCATCCTGAATATTCGTCCGCTTGCCAATGGTGATCTTCTGTACATCTCCTCTGACCACAGTCATGGGCCAGATCGATGAATCTTCGCCTATCGTCACATCTCCAATCACGACGGCGCTTTCGTCGACAAATGCTGAATCAGCGATATCCGGCGTTTTGCCCTGTAAAGTTCTTATTGTCATCTTTGAAATCTCTCCGCCAAATATTATTAAGGACTATGAATTGATAAAGATAATAAATGATCGGCCAATAACTGTCATAAAATGAAGGTGACGATGGAACAAATTACGCAGACAGGAGTCATTGTTGATAAGCAGGCATACGTAAAAAGACACCATGAAAAAATTTCTCATAGCTAGTTTCCTGATCATCGCTACCTCAACTGTCATTTTACAAGACATAACGTTCGCCGCAGGAGGCATTTTAAAAACGCCCATTCAGGCACCTGAATTTACGCACAACGGTAAACAAGACTGGATCAATTCAACACCACTCAGTATTAAAGACCTTGCGGGCAAGGTTGTGCTGATCGATTTCTGGACCTTCGGTTGCTGGAACTGCTATCGCTCATTTCCCTGGATGAACGCCATGGAAAAAAGGTTATTAGAGAAGAACTTTCAGGTCATCGGCGTACACACCCCTGAATTTGAAAACGAAAAAGTCAGAAAGAATATTGAGGCCAAAGTAAAAGAATTCGAATTACATCACCCCATCATGATTGACAACAACTCTAGCTATTGGCGTGCCATGAACAACCGTTATTGGCCTGCGTATTACATACTCGATAAAAATGGCAAGATACGTGCGGCTTTTTTCGGCGAAACTCACGAAGGCGACAGACGTGCCAAACAAATCGAAAGCACCATAAAAACTTTACTGGCCGAATCTGAACAAATCTGAATCAAAAAAGCCGCTTATAAAAGCGGCTTTTTTTTACCTTACAAATTAAGAAATTTTTCAGTGATAATTACCCATCCATGATTATCTAGTTGCCAGCGCCTTCACGACTTTAATCACAATACCCTTGGAGCGTCCTGTTGCATTGGTCTGTACCTGTTCAATATTCACAGGATTACCGACAATAATTGCCGCGACCATGCCATTCGGATAATGCGGGTTGCATTTATAGATATAAACGCCTTCCTCCGGTAATGTCACTGCACCATTCTGCCCAATATTAAACTTCCACGGTTCTGCACCCTCAGGAATCAAACCTTGCATCGAGACCGAGTCATGAATGGTCATATTTACCCATTGCACCGTGTCGCCCGGATTGATGAAAAGTATCTTGGGGTTAAAACTGGTCGCTTGGCCAAACACAGTATGCGTCTTTGCCTCAGCCATTGCCGTTTCTGACTCATTGCTTACAGCTTGCTGTTCCGGCCAGTGTTTGTAGATTTCTTCCTCACCAATGACGCCATTATCTTCAACAACCATTGAAGGGACATCAGGATCATATGCCTCTACTGGCATATTAGTCATTGGCCCATTCGTCATTGATTGGCTCTTGTCGGAAGAACCGGTGTCACTATCACCACATGCAGCCAGGCCCAATCCAA
>CAYRXP010000021.1:0-7202 GCA_964428145.1 uncultured Enterobacteriaceae bacterium | reverse complement strand
CGGTGTCACTATCACCACATGCAGCCAGGCCCAATCCAAACAAGCCGATGATAAAAATCAATTTCAGTTTTTTAAATAACATAACGAATGTTTCTCCAAAGTAAATATTATTTGAACCAGAATATATCTAATTTATGCCATAGATGTCTGTGATGTATATCATGGATCATGTGAAATTTCACGTCTTCCATCCAATCTGCTTCCAAACCAGCTCATAATGTACAATACAAAAAATAAAAGTAATCTATATTTAAAACTTCCTGTGACTTCAGTGAACATCAAGAAAACCAGTCATTTTTGCGATCAGCGATGGGAGGAGTCGATCCTCCCCGAATTGATTAAATACATCCGCGTCCCAAATATATCACCCATGTTTGATCCGGACTGGCAGAAAAACGGTTATATGGATCAGGTCGTTGACCAATTCACCGCGTGGATAAAAGACCAGGAAATCGCAGGATTGCAGCTTGAACTTGTCCGGCTTGGGGACCGTACCCCTTTGATTTTCATCGATATTCCTGGCCAAGGGTCTTCTGAAAAGGCAGATAATACCATTCTGCTCTACGGACACATGGATAAACAACCCGAGATGTCTGGTTGGCGCGAAGGTCTTGGTCCGTGGACACCTGTGCTGGATGGTGACCGCCTGTATGGTCGCGGTGGTGCTGATGATGGTTATGCCCTGTTTGCCTGCCTGACCGCCATTGAGTCACTACACGAACAGGCAATCCCTCACGCGCGTTGTGTGGTCATTATCGAAGCCTGCGAGGAAAGTGGCAGCCCTGATCTACCCCACTACATGGAGGCACTATCGGATCGGATCGGCACACCCGATCTGGTCATTTGCCTTGATTCCGGATGTGGTAATTATGAACAACTCTGGTGCACCACCTCCCTTCGGGGCTTGATTGGTGGTGAACTGACAATTGAAGTCCTTGATGAAGGTGTGCATTCGGGTGATTCCAGCGGGATTGTGCCCTGCAGTTTTAGGATCTTGAGACAACTCCTGGATCGAATAGAAGATGCATCGACAGGTTTCATTCAAGACAGCGCATTCAATGTGGACGTTCCACACAAACGTATTGAACAAGCCAGAAATGCCGCAGCCATGATGGGGGATGAGGTATTTAACCGTTTCCCTTTTAAGGAACAGGCAAAACCTGTAGAAAATGATCCTGCCGAGTTGATTCTTAACCGTAGCTGGCGTCCTGCACTGACGATCATTGGTGCCGATGGCTTACCCGATATTCAGTCCGCTGGCAATGTGATGCGACCGAAGACCTCGGTCAAATTATCCATGCGCCTACCACCGACTTGTGATGCAGAAGTGGCCTCTGAAAAACTCAAGACCCTGCTCGAAGAGAATCCACCGTATCATGCAAGTGTCTCATTCACACCGGATTGGACAGCATCAGGCTGGATGGCCCCCGAGAGTGATCCCTGGCTGGAGGAAGCCATCGATAAAGCCTCCATCAGATTCTTCGATAAACCTGCCGTGCATATGGGTGAAGGCTGGTCAATCCCTTTTATGGGTATGCTGGGGGAAAAATTTCCCGATGCACAATTTTTGATTACTGGTGTACTTGGCCCCGGTTCCAACGCCCATGGACCAAATGAGTTCCTGCATATCCCCATGGCCAAAAAACTTACTGCCTGTATCGCCAGCATCATTGCAGATCACTTTAATCAATAAGTGTTTACAGTTCTACGGAATACTTAGGAGAAATAAAAAATGCAAACAGGTGTTATTGGTTTGGGTGCCATGGGCGCTTATATGGCAATCAACTTTCACAAGGCAGGTTCACTGCATCGAATATGGAATCGTTCCCGGGAAAAGGCCGAGACCATTGCTAAAGAAACCGGTGTTGAAATTGCGGACTCTCCTGAACAGCTGGCCAAAGAATGCGAGCTGATTATTACCTGCGTCTCTCGTGACGAGGATGTACTAAGCGTCATCGAACGCATTTCTACGAACATCAAACCGGGAACCATTGTTGTAGACACATCTACTGTCGCTTCAGACACCGCAAAAAAGGCTGCTGAAATATTACACAAGCAAGGCGCGTATTTGCTCGATAGTCCGGTCTCAGGCGGCGTGGAAGGTGCAAAAAATGGTTCGTTGGCAATGATGGTCGGGGGCGATGAATCCGCGCTTGATCGCGCACGGCCCACCCTTCAAGCAATTGCGTCTAATATTGCGTACATTGGCCCGACGGGCAGTGGACAGGCATGCAAGGCAGTGAATCAATTGATGGCGGCAGGCATTAATCAAGCGGTGACTGAAGCATTGGCTTTTGGTGAAGTCATGGGACTTGCTATGGACAGGGTGGTTGACATTGTCGCGTCGGGCGCTGCAGGTAACTGGTTTCTCGATCACCGGGGAAAAACCATGCTGGCAGACAGTTACGCACCCGGATTTAAACTGGAGCTGCATCATAAGGATTTAGGAATCTGTCAGTCCATGCTGAAGAACACTTGTGATGCAAGCTTGCCTATGATTGAGATGACACTGATCCATTATCAACGACTGATGGATGAAGGTCATGGTGGCGAAGATATCTCCGCTTTATTTCGCCTGAAAAAGAAGCAACTGGCTGGGTCGCCTGATTAATCCACAAGGCTAATTCAGGGTTAATGTGAGCAAACTCAAGAACTCAACCATCATCGCACGGTCAATACGTAGTCAGGATGAAATCAACGACTGATTGACGATGCACATTTTTTGTGCACAATGGTCGCGCCTGACACAAGTTCAACCATTGTGACTAATTGATTTAACCCCAACTTTAATGCAGACAAACAGGTAAATAGCTTGACTGAGAATACGCAACAGACACTCATCGAGGTGAAGTCCCTCGACAAAAAATTCGGTGCTATACATGCCGTGAGGAACCTTTCATTCTCCGTCAAAAAGGGCGAGGTACTGGGTTTTCTTGGTCCCAATGGGGCAGGTAAATCCACCACCATGAAAATGATCACGGGTTTTCTGGAGCCTACAAGTGGCACAGTCACTGTTTGTAGCCATGACGTTCTTGAAGACCCTATAGCGGTCAAAGAAAAAATCGGTTACCTGCCTGAAGGCGCACCCTCTTATGGCGAAATGACAGTAAAAGGCTTTCTCGATTTTATTGCTGATATTCGTGGACTGAAGGGACAAGACAAACAAAACGGTGTTAATGCAATCATCAAAAAAATCAATCTCGAAACAGTACGCAATCAAACGATTGATACCTTATCCAAAGGATTTAAACGACGTGTGGGGGTTGCTCAAGCGTTGATGCACGATCCGGAAGTGTTGATTATGGATGAGCCCACAGATGGTCTTGACCCAAATCAAAAGCATGAAGTGCGTACCATCATTAAGGAGATGGCGGCACATAAAGCCATTATTATTTCCACACACATAATGGAAGAAGTTGATGCCATCTGTACGCGCGCAATCATTATTGCCTCAGGCCAACTCCTCTTTGATGGCACACCTAAGGAATTGTTAGCCAAATCAGACACTGGTCGAATGGACGATGTCTTTCGTCAAATCACGACAGATTTTTATGCAGAAAAAGGTGAGGTGGCACAGTCATGAATAACATTAGTGCTATCTTCAAACGAGAATTTGCAGGATATTTTTCTACCCCCGTAGCATACGTTTTTATCGTCATTTTTCTTTTCCTGACAGGCGTATTTACATTCTACATTGGCGCTTTCTATGAAAGGAACCAGGCTGATCTGGAACCTTTTTTCCGCTTTCATCCCTGGCTGTACCTATTCCTGATCCCAGCCATTGCCATGCGTCTTTGGTCGGAAGAAAGAAAGTCAGGCACCATTGAGTTACTTATGACCTTACCCATCCCGATTCATCATGCAGTAATTGGTAAATTTCTCGCGGCATGGTGTTTCACTTCAGTCGCTCTAGTACTGACCTTTCCCATGTGGATCACTGTCAATTATCTTGGCACCCCGGATAACACGGTGATTCTGGCCAGCTATATTGGCAGTCTGCTCATGGCCGGTGGTTTTCTGGCAATAGGTTCCTGTGTCTCTGCGATTAGCAAAAGTCAGGTAATTGCCTTTGTCATCAGTCTGGTCATTTCCTTCCTGTTTTTATTGAGTGGTTTTCCATTGGTACTGGATTTTTTCAGTGGCTGGACACCACAAGCTGTGGTTGATGCGATTGCGTCCTTCAGCTTTCTCACCCATTTTGAATCAATTAAAAAAGGAGTGATCGACCTACGTGACATTATCTACTTCGCAGCACTGATCAGCTTCTGGCTTTACGCCAACGTCGTTATTATTGATGCAATGAAAGCCAATTGAGGAATTTAGAAAATGAATAAAAACATTACCTCAACAACAGGCCTTGCGTTGGCAGCCGCCCTGTTTGTTGCCATTATCATTCTGGCTAACGCGACGCTCACCAGTTGGCGTCTCGATCTAACAGAAAATAAATTATTTACCCTCTCTGAAGGCACATTGAATATTTTGCACACGCTTGAGGAACCGGTAAGGCTGGATTTTTATTTCTCGCAGAAAGCCATGCTTGGTTACCCTGCCTTGATGAATTACGGTGTCAGGGTACGTGATATGTTGCTGGAATACGAAGCACATTCAAATGGCATGCTGGAATTGAATATCATTGACCCTGAAGTTTTCTCGGAAGAAGAGGACCAGGCTGTCGCCAGTGGCATGCAAAGTGTGCCGCTGAACAATGCGGGTGACCGTGCCTATTTTGGCCTGCTGGGGACCAATTCGACGGATGATGAAAAGATAATTCCTTTTTTCCAATCCAGCAAGGAATCAGCGCTGGAATATGATATTACCAAGCTCCTTTATAACCTCGCCTATCCTGAGAAAAGAGTCATTGGCATCATCAGTTCATTACCCATTTATGGTGATGAAAAACAGAAGCTACCCAGGTGGACCATTACCGATATGATTGAAGAATTTTTTGAAGTACGCGATCTGGGAACTAACACCAGAAATCTTGATGGTATTGATGTGTTGATGATCATCCATCCAAAAGACCTGAAAGATGAAACGCTATTTGCCATTGATCAATATGTACTCAATGGTGGTAAGGCAATGATCTTTGTCGATCCTTTGGCTGAAGGCGATCGTAGCAAACCTGCTGATCCAGATAGTTCCGTATTGCCTGACCTGGATTCTGACCTGAACAAATTGACAGAGCAATGGGGCATCACTGTACTGGACCAGAAAATTGTCGGTGATATTAATGCGGCTATGCATGTTCAAACCCGTAGCGCCACAGGCCCGCAAGAAGTTATCTACCTTCCCTGGCTAAGACTGGCCGAAGAAAGTTTTAATCAGGACGATTTTGCAACAAGCCAGATCAATGTGATCCATATGGGTACGACTGGAATAATTGAGAAGAACGAGGGCAGTACCATTCAATTTACACCGCTGATTGAGTCCACCAAACAGTCCATGCAACTGGATCGGGATTTCCTTTTTATTCAGCGCGACCCAAAGATCATTCTTGATAATTTCAAGTCAGAAGAGAAGAAGCAAGTCATAGCAGCACGTATACAGGGTCATGCAAAATCGGCCTTCCCGGAGGGCTTGCTCGATGATGAAGGTAATCGCAAAGATAATGATGATGCATCGCTTATCAGTGAAGGGGATATTAACGTGATTGTCATTGCCGATACTGATATTCTTAATGATATGTTCTGGATAAGAAACAAGCCCTATTTCGGCATGAGCCTCCCACAAGCGATTGCAAACAATGGTGACTTTGTCATCAATGCACTGGAAAACCTGGCAGGCAGTAGTGACCTGGCCAGTCTGAGGACCCGGGGAGAATTCACCCGCCCATTTGAAAGAGTCGAAACCATCCGCCGCCAGGCAGAGCTGGAGTATCGCGAACGCGAACAAAATCTCATGGCAACCCTGGAAGAGGCCGAACAAAAAATACGGACACTGCAACAGGAACAAGGCACAGGAACAGAAGCGGGAGAAGGTGCTCTGTTACTCACACCGGAACAAAGTGCGGAAATTGAAAGATTTCAAACACAGCGTATTGAAACCCGCAAACAATTACGTGCTGTTCAACATGACCTAAAGAAAAACATTGAATCTCTTGGTGCTAAATTACGGTTCTTTAATATTGCACTGCTGCCCTTATTAATTATTCTGATTTCTATTGGCACAGGTGTTTATCGCGTCACTCGTCACAATTAGTAATACCAGATTTAATACTCATGAAGCGTCAACAGTTACTGGTTCTTTCTGCAATGACAATTGTTGCTATTGTTGCAGCTGGACTATTCACTCATTCCCGTGCCCCGCAAATAAAAATCGAAAAAGAAACATTATTCCCGGAACTCGCTGGCAAGATCAATGATGTGGCCCGCATAGAAATAACTAGTGAAGACCGCACTGTTATCCTGCAAAAGCAGGATAAGTTATGGGTATTACAAAGTGCAGACAACTACCCTGCACTATTTGACAAGATTAAAGATACCGTCATCAGCCTGTCTGAACTCAAGATACTGGCTACAAAAACAGACAAGCCAAAACTTTACCCGGAACTGGGTGTTGAAGGTCTTAGCATTGGAGATTCGGGAGCCAAAAACTCAACTTCATTATTACTGATGCTTAAGGATAAATCTGGCGCAACACTGGCTTCACTTATCGTCGGCAAAACGCGAAAAAGCAGTGCAGGGAAAAGCCGGCCAAATCTTTATGTCCGTAAACCAGATGCAAAGAATGCGCTACTGGTAGAAGGTTACCTGCAGATTAAGTCACACAATACTGACTGGTATGAACGTCATGTTATCCATATCCCTGCTGCACGTATACAGGACGTTAATATCGTAAAAAGTAATGGTAATCACCTAAAAATTAATAAACCATCTAAAGGTGAAACTGAGTTCAAGTTAGTAGAAGGCAAAACAGCATCACCCTCCGTCCTGCTAAATAGATTAGCCACTTTTTTTGAAGACATGCGTGTCGATGGGGTTCATGCAATCGATAGTTTCGAGTTTCCCTATGGTGCCAGTCTCACGACATTTACAACATTTAACGGATTGGTCATCAACGTAAAAAGTTTTCTTATAGAAGAAAAGGGGGAAGAAAAAGCCTTTGCCCATTTTTCATTTACAGTGCTTACATCAAATACGGATTCTGACGGTGAGAAAATGACAAGCAGTGATTCGGGAACTCTCAGTGTCGAAGAGGAAAGT
>CAYRXP010000020.1:0-14339 GCA_964428145.1 uncultured Enterobacteriaceae bacterium | reverse complement strand
GCCAGCACGTAAACCATCATCAACATCATGGTTGTTATAGGCAATCTGGTCGGCGATATCCACCACCTGTGCCTCCAGTCCTGCTTGTAATTTGTCCAGAAATCGCTGACCAATCTTGCCTAACTCTTTCGCCTTGGCACGTGAGCAGTGTTTGAGTATGCCTTCTCTGGTTTCATACATCAGGTTCAAGCCACTGAACTCTGCATACTTCTCTTCCAGTACATCAACAACTCTCAAGGATTGCAGATTATGTTCGAAGCCACCGAATTCCTTCATACAACGATTCAGTTCATCCTGACCAGCATGTCCAAAAGGTGTATGACCGAGATCATGTGCCAGACACACAGCCTCGGTTAAATCTTCATTAAGTTGTAGCGCTCGACTTATCGTGCGACCGATCTGGGCGACCTCTATTGAATGTGTCAAACGTGTACGGAACATGTCACCGACATGATTCACAAACACCTGGGTCTTGTATTCAAGCCTGCGAAATGCTGACGAATGCACGACACGATCACGATCTCTCTGGAACTGGCTTCGATGTAAAGGCTCTGGCTCCTGGTATTCTCGCCCTATCGAATTTTCTTCACTGGCCGCATAGCACGCCAGCGTCATGATTAACTATCCCTCTCGGCCGGAGAAACATCAACTGCAGAAATCTTACCCGAAGAAATCTTACCCGAAGAAATCTTGCCAGAGAGAGTCTCATCTGCGGAAAAATGGTGTAAGGTTTCCATCAATAAGTCTTCATCAAATTCATCTGTCACAACAGCTTCACCAATGCTTTTTAACAGGATCAAAAACAACACACCATCTTTTGCCTTTTTATCGACTGACATTAACTCACGCATCTTTCCCGGATCGAGATCATCCGGTAATGCAACAGGCAAGTTTAATTTAACAAGCATCTGTTTTATGCGCTCGATGACTTCTTCCGTGATCCAGCCTTGTCGATGTGAAAGATCTGCTGCCATGAGCATGCCCAGGGCAATTGCCTCCCCATGCAGCCATTCCCCATAGCCAATTCCCGTTTCTATCGCATGTCCAAAGGTATGGCCAAGATTCAGTATTGCACGGAGTCCGGATTCCCTTTCATCCTCTGCAACCACTGCGGCCTTGTTCTTGCAGGATTGTTCAATAATAGTAGCAAGCGCCTCTGGTTCACGGTTTAATAATTGTTCAATATTCTCTTCTAACCAGTCGAAAAATTTTTCATCTCTGATAAGTCCGTACTTGACGACTTCTGCAAGACCGGCGCTGACCTCTCTATCATTGAGTGTGCCTAAAACGCTAATATCAGCAATTACCGCCCTGGGCTGATGGAATGCTCCGATCATGTTTTTACCAGCGGCATGATTAACACCCGTCTTACCCCCCACCGATGAATCTACCTGCGCCAGCACTGTGGTTGGGATTTGAATATAATCAATGCCTCGCTGGTAGCAGGCTGCGGCAAAGCCAGTAATATCTCCGATAACACCCCCTCCTAATGCTACCAGACAACTATTACGGCCATACCGCTTGTCTAACAGGGCAGTGATAATGTCATTCACTGCATCGAGTGTTTTATATTGCTCACCATCGGGCAAAATGACTGAATTAATCTCCAGTCCTTCTGCGGCCTGCCCTTGTAGCGCCATGCCCTGTAATGCTTGCATAACAGTTTCCAGATATAGAGGGGCGACTGTTGTATTACTCACAATCATGATCTGTTTTGACCTGATATTTTCAAGCAGCAAATTTCCTTTGCCTAGCAGATCATTTCCTGCATAGATCGGATAACTACGATCACCAAGCTCTACGATAATCTTCTTCATCATTTTTTATTTATCGGCCGACATTATCTGCATGATTATATCATTGATAGAAAGCCCAGCTGTATCAATCACCAGATCAGCAACCTCTTCATACAAGGGCCCACGTTCATCAAGTAGTTTTTTCAGGACTGCTTCGGGATCTTCATTCTGTAACAGAGGTCTTTTACTATCTCTTGATGTCCTCTTTAAGAGTAGATCAATATCAGATTTGAGATATACCACAAACCCTCTCTCTATAAGGGTTGCCCTGTTTTCCTCACTCAATACAGCACCACCGCCCGTTGCTAACACAATATTTGACATCGATGTGAATTCATCTAACAGTTGCGATTCCCGCTTGCGGAAACCTGCTTCACCTTCGATTTCAAAGATAAGATTAATCTTTACGCCGGTACGATTCTCGATCTCATAATCACTATCATAGAATTTTTGCGAAGATCGTTTGGCCAGCTTTCTCCCTATCGTCGACTTTCCTGTTCCCATAGGACCAATTAGAAATATGTTAGATGTAGATTTCAAAATGACTGTTTATCAGAACCAAATACTAGCAACAACTTTTGTATGAATCACCTAAGGATAAGCTATCGACAGAAAATAAAAAAGGATGTGACATATGCGCCACATCCTTCCATTACCAGGAAATTATCAGGGACTTATTTAGTTAAATGCAAGATCATCCTTCAATATTTTTGGTGTTACGAAGATCAGTAACTCGGACTTAGTTTCCTGTAGAGACGTTCTTTTGAAGAGAAAACCAAGATAGGGCAAATCACCAAAGAACGGGACTCTTTCTACATTATTAGTATCTGCACGTGTATATACACCGCCCAGGACCACTGTTTCACCGTTATCAACCATTACCTGCGTTGAAACATTTTTTGTATTGATGATAGGAATGCCTGCAAGTGTATTCGCCCCCTGAGTATCTTGATGTACTGCTAAATCCAGCAAAATCTTGTCGTCAGGTGTAATCTGTGGCGTTACTGTCAAAGACAATACAGCCTTCTTGAACGAAACACTTGTCGCACCACTTGATGATGCTTCCAGATAGGGTATCTCAACACCTGATTCTATAAGTGCTTCTTTTTGATTTGTAGTAATGACTTTGGGACTGGCAATATCTTCGCCACGACCTTCAGCAATCAAGGCTGAAAGTTCAAGTTGCAGGAGATAAGAACCGATCTTACCGACGACCAATGATATCCCCGCGCCAGTGGCTAATGATGGAAGATCAACAATCATGTTCTCAAGATCGTCTATAGTGCGGGCTGTGGTTTGACCAAAGTCAGTGGTGCCTTGTTCCGTGCCGGCAATTAAAACCTGTGGGTTTGCATCTGGACCAATAGTAGCTCGGTTTTCACCAGATTGTTTTGAATTCTTACTATAGCCAAACCGGACACCCAGATCCTTGGCAAAACTCTCATCCGCATTCACAATGCGCGACTCAATCAGAACCTGACGCACCGGAATATCAAGTATCAACAGCATTTCCCTGATACTATTGAGACTTACCGAAATATCCTGAACAATCAATGTATTGGTACGTTCATCTATCGTCACGGTACCACGGTCGGAGAGTATACTATTTTCTTCAGCCGAGATCAGAGCGGCCAACTCACTTGCTTTGGCATAGTTGACCTGAATAAATTCGGTATATAACGGTGCCAGCTCCTCGACCTGTTTTGAGGCTTCAAGCTCCAGTTTTTCGCGCGCAGCAATCTCTGCGTTTGGAGCAATCATTATAACATTATCAATCTGCCTCATACCCAGACCCTTTGCCTTCAAAATAATATCCAGGGCCTGATCCCATGGAACATTCTTCAAGCGCAATGTGACATTACCACCCACAGTATCACTGGCCACCATGTTGAGACCCGTGAAGTCAGCGATCAACTGAAGCACTGCACGTACTTCAATATCCTGAAAGTTCAAAGACAGACGCTCTCCTGTGAAACCAATCTGTGCTTTTCTTGCTTCTTGCTCTCGCTCATCTAATTGTCGCACTTCAACAACGAATGTATTGCCCGATTGATAAGCCAGATGATCATACTCTTGGTTAGTCGTCGAAATTTCCATCCGGGTGCCATTGTTGTTGCCTTTTGTATCAATCTCCTTGACGGGTGTTGCAAAATCAACCACATCCAGCCTTCTGTCCAACTCGCTGGGAAGCTCAGCACCCAGAAAATCGAGTACAATTTTGCCTCCTACCTGATTCATATCTACGCTGATAGATGGATCTGACAAGGTAACAATAATTCTACCTTCCCCATCATCACCCCTTCTAAAGTCGATGCCCTCAATCGTGGAACTCATGCCGCCGGTATAAGCTCTAGCTATCCCAGACGGACCTACCGCCACACTGCTGCTGGAGTCTTCGCCACCAAGCGTTACCGTCACAGAACTCCCTTGTACATCAATTTCATAGGCAACAGATCTCACAAGATTAAGCACGACACGCGTTCTACCGGCTGCCTCAACAACGGAAACGCTAGTAGCCACACCAACATCTATCGACTGGTTCTTAGTGACAGCGCCAAGGGTCGTATTTGGAAAGTCCAATGCGATCCTTGCTGGATTATCGATGGTGAAACTCATCGGCTCGCCCTGCATGGGTTCCGATAGTTCAATTTTCAACTGAACCCTTTCGCCTGGCAAGACGGAATAGCTGACATCGTCTAGTGTTGCTGCCTGTACTACAGAAGAAAATCCTACCGCAGAAAAAATTCCCATTAAACTAATCATAGTCACGATATGACTGAATCGCTTTGTCATCGCCCGCTTTGTCATCGCCTGTATACCCCTAACGTTGCTATTAATATGATTCATATGATTCGCAGTCATCATCATGCCACCTCTAATTCTATTCATTTTCAACCAGCGCGATTGCCGCCTGACGTTCTTCCCAGCGTCCCTGACTATTCCTGATGATCTCCCTGACCTCTATCCTGTCTTCAAATACATTCAATATTTTGCCAGTATTACGCCCCATATAGTTTCCGACCCTGATTCGATGAACAGCACCATCTGGATCCAGAATAATTCCCCACTGAAAATCTTCATTCTCCATGGTGCCAACCATACGCAAGCTATCAAGTTCAAATTGCTCTAATTCTTCCTTGTTGCGATGCTTGATTTCATCTTCCATTTCCTTTGTTAAACCGCTGTCCTGCTCTTCTACTAACGCATCCTCATCTTTCTGGAAAAAGAGTCTGAACGGATCGCGTGCATTCAGCGCGCCAGATTGATAGGCATAGGCCTCGTAAGGTTTAATCTCAGGTATAGGCTCTATTCTGCCTCCCGGTCTCAACAGCACATCCTGTGCGTATTCATCCAGATCACTGATATCTCCAGAAACACACCCGCCCAGACCAAGGAGTGCACAAACAAAGCTCACTATCCAAATGGCTTGCAAACGAAACAAAGTCATTTACTCCTCCTCATCTAGCGCACGGTATGTTTTTGCCGTCGCTACCATTGTCAGCTTCCCCGCCTTTCCGTCATCAGCCTTACGCTTAACAATACTGATGTCGTGAGTCGTCACAATCCTGGGCAGTGCTGCGATTCCACTTACAAATTCACCTAATTGATGGTACTCACCAATAACCTGGATTGAGATTGGCAGCTCGGAGTAGAACTCGGCGGGTTTTTCCTTCCCCGGCTTGAAAAGTTTGAACTCTAATCCTGCCGCAAGACCTGTTTGAGATATATCAACAATAAGGCCTGCAACTTCTGTTTTATCCGGTAATTGCCTGATCATGTCACCAAACGACTGCTTCATCTCGGCCAGTTGTTCCTTCAGTGCCTGCAGGTTGGCTGCTTTCTTTTGCTTACCCTCGAAGGTCTCTTTCAAGGTCCCCTCTTCTTTTTCAACTTCCTCGAGAACTACTAATTGTGGGTTAACATCATAGTGAAAGGTGGCATAGCCAATCGCCGCACAAACTACAGCGATAACGACGATCCGGATCGGCAGTGGCCAAGCACCAATATTTTGCGGATCAAGATTATTGAGATCATCTAAGGTCATACGTCATCCTCCTCTTCACCAGAAGCACTAGGTATCACCTGGCTAAAACGCATGGTGAAATTACTTAATCGCTGCCCCTGAGCGTCTTGTGCCTGAATAATCTCAAGCTGTGGATCACCCAACCATTCGGAAACTTCCAGTTTCCTCATAAATGAGGAAACTCTGGCATTCGACTGGGCGGAACCACTGATCGTGATTGCCTTGCCTTTTTGTGTCACGGATATAATACTTACGCCCTCGGGCAGGCTGGTCACCATTTCATCGAATAGATGAACAATCAATGGACGGTTCCCCTGTAATTGTTCAATGGCTTCTATGCGCGCCTTTAATCTTTGTTTTTCTTTTTCAATACGTTCAATTTCTTCAATCCTCTTGTCAAGAAATTCTATCTGAGTAGTCAAAAATTGATTGCGCGTCTGCTGATATTCAATTCGCTGGGTATTGTAGAAGTGAGTTACACCCCAAAGGCACACTGTTAGTACGACAAATACACCAGTAACGGTATAGAACTCTTGCTGACGCTCCTTGCGTAGCGCTTCTCTCCACGGTAGCAGATTAATTCTGGCCATTAGTCAAAACTCCTTAATGCTAAGCCACATGAAACCATCAAAGATGGCGCATCATTGCTCAACGCCTGGGCAGGTACTCTTGATGCCAGCGTCATATTCGCAAATGGATTTGCAATAACCGTTGGAATACCCACCGTTGTTTCAACAATCCCCGCAATACCTGCGATGGAAGCACATCCCCCTGCAAGTATTAGATGATCAATTTGTGTAATTGAGCTGGATGAAAAAAAGAACTGCTGTGCACGGCTTATCTGTTGGGACATAGACTCCTTGAACGGATCAAGCACTTCAGGTTCATAATTATCCGGTAACCCCCCCTGCTTTTTGGCCAGCCCTGCCTCTTCGTATGAGAGTCCATAACGGCGCTGAATGTCCTCTGTCAACTGAGCCCCGCCAAAGGCCTGTTCTCTTGAATAAACTATTTTTAAATTTTCCAGAACACTAAAGGTCGTCGCTGCAGAGCCGACATCAGCCACAGCAATGACCTGTCCTTCTCCCCCGCCAAATAATTCTCTGGCCATCATCGCGACAGCATTTTCCAGCGCAAAGGCTTCAACATCGACAACCTTTGCTTCCAGCCCCCCCACTTCAAGAGCAGCGATACGCAAATCAACATTCTCACTTCTTGACGCAGCGAGCAGCACATCGACTTGATCCTCACTCCCTTCAGTTGGACCCAGAATTTCAAAATCCATACTCACTTCCTCAAGGGGAAAAGGAATATACTGATCGGCTTCAAGTTGTATCTGGCTTTCCATATCTTCATCGGTAAGTCCTGCAGACATAGTAATGACCTTGGTAATCACAGCGGAACCGGAAACAGCCGCTGCACCATGTTTAGTACGCGAACCTGATTTTTTAACTGCTCTGCCGATTGCCTCACCGACAGCATCAGCATCAGCAATATTCTTTTCTACAACAGAATTTGCAGGAAGCGGTTCAACAGAGTAACTTTCAATTCGATACTTACCACTGCTCTCACTCAACTCGATCAACTTGATAGCGGATGCACTGATATCGATACCTAATAGTGGTGTAAACTTTTTCTTAAAGAACACAACTTTTTCCTTTTATTGTCACAGAGTTATATGCCATACATATAAACAACATTAAGTACTGTGCCAACTATAGCCAAGGAAAACTTAAAAAACAAATAGTTTTTCGCATTAATTAAAGTACTACATTAATCATTTTTTAAACTGAAAAAGCCATATATATGGGAGAATTCTGAGTTAGACTACACAACATGTTGCGATTTGCATTTAATTTTATCCTCTTTTTTTTCGTACTTGGGTTAATATTTTTCGCTGGATTATCTTGGTATTTGCTGCCTCAACTGCCTGATATAGGTAAATTACAGAATGTAAAATTACAGGTTCCATTGCGGATTTATAGCCAGGATGATTCACTGATTGCAGAATTTGGTGAGAAAAGGAGGAGACCGATCTCAATAGAGGAGGTCCCCACCCCGATCATACAGGCCTTTCTAGCCGCCGAAGATGATCGCTTCTATCAACACCCTGGTGTTGACTGGCAGGGCATTATGCGTGCCGTTGTACATCTCATTAAGACCGGTGATAAAACACAAGGTGGAAGTACCATCACCATGCAGGTTGCCAGAAATTTTTTTCTTAGTCGTGAAAAAACCTACCTGAGAAAATTAAATGAAATCTTTCTGGCACTTAAGATTGAACGGGAATTATCAAAAGACCAGATATTGGAATTGTACTTGAATAAAATTTATCTGGGACATCGTTCCTATGGAATTGCAGCGGCCTCACAAGCATATTACGGTGTCGAAATAAATGAGCTTACGCTGGCCCAAGTGGCCATGCTTGCATCCTTGCCAAAAGCCCCATCATCTACAAACCCGGTTACCAATCCTGCTCGAGCAAAAGCCAGACGAAATTATGTTTTACAGCGTATGCTTAAAGAAAGTTTTCTGTCAGAGGAAGACTTTCAAACGGCAGTTAACTCACCCATAACTGCGAGCCTGCATAATCCTTTCATAGAAGTAGAAGCACCCTACGTCGCTGAGATGATAAGAAAACAACTGATTGAGCAATATGGAAATAGTGCTTATATAAACGGCCTGAATGTAACAACGACTATCAAGGATAAAAACCAGACTGCGGCTAATCATGCATTGCGAAAAGCATTATCAGAATATGATGAGCGCCACGGCTACCGTGGCCCTGAGCACCATTATGATTTAAAGGCAGGGGATGGTGAAGCAGAATGGCTACGCCTGCTCGAAAGCTTTCCTTCAATCGGTAGTCTCTTTCCAGCCCTTATCGTTAAGGTCAATGAAAAATCCATTAGAAGCTATTTATCAGGTATTGGCTTGATCGATGTTGAATGGTCCGGATTAGCGTGGGCGCGAGCTTACCTGAGCGAAAATCGAAGGGGCGCAAAACCAAAGTCTGCATCTGAGTTTCTAAAAACAGGAGATGTCATCAGGCTAAGTGAAGATAGTCAAGGCAAGTGGAAACTTGCCCAGATACCCGAAGTAGAAGGTGCTTTTGTATCGATGGATCCGAATGACGGAGCAACTCTGGCTTTGGTTGGAGGATTCGACTACCAACGCAGTAAATTTAACCGTGTTACGCAAGCCTTCAGACAACCGGGTTCAGGTTTTAAACCCTTCATTTATTCATCTGGTCTTGCCGCCGGCAATACCGCTGCAACACTTATCAATGATGCCCCCGTAGTATTTGAGGATCCAGGTGTTGAAGATGTCTGGCGACCAGAAAATTACAGTCGCAAAAGTTATGGCCCAACGCGACTGCGTGAAGGACTCATACATTCACGCAACCTGGTGTCGATTAGACTTCTCCATGCGATTGGTGTTCCTTTCGCCCTGGAACACATCAAAAAGTTCGGTTTTAACATCGACGAGTTGCCCAAAAATTTATCTCTCTCACTGGGCAGTGCAACCTTAACACCCTGGCAAATGGCGAGTGCTTACTCTGTCTTCGCCAATGGTGGTTACTGGGTTGAACCCTATCTGATAGAGACCATAGCTACCAATGAAGGTGTCATCCTTTATCAGGCAGATCATGTTTCAGTATGTCGGGTATGTGTGCAACAGGAAGACGTCCTCACCGAGGAGTCACAATATCTTGCTGCGCATGATTCGGGGCAGCTTGTTAATCAAGCAATGGTTGCTAAACGTGTTGTCGAAGAGCGCAACATATGGATTATGAATTCAATCACCCGAGACGTCATCAAGCATGGTACAGGTCGTAGAGCTCTAGTACTTAAACGTCAGGACTTGTCAGGAAAGACAGGCACAACAAATGATCAAAGAGATGCCTGGTTCTTTGGCTTTAACCCAGATATTGTGGGTGTTGCGTGGGTAGGGTTTGACAAGTTTCAACCATTGGGTAGCAGGGAGACCGGTGCGCGCGCTGCATTGCCAATCTGGGTTGGGTATATGCAGACTGTGTTGGAAGATATCCCTGAGCATATCCTGCCCGAGCCATCAGGACTCGTTTATGCTCGTATCAATAAGACCACCGGAAAATTAGCGCAAGCAAATGACCCTGATGCCATGTTCGAAGTCTTTCGCACTGAATACGCACCAACAACATTAAGCGACGAAGCCCGACCTCCTTCCTTGAACAGTGATTCAAAAGACTCGGAATTAATCGATCTGTTTTGAAACAAAAGTAAGCTTATGCAAAAAACAGAAGTAAAGACACGACAGGCCGTCACCGTGCTGGCTGCACGATTTATAGCGGAGGATGGTTTGATCACCTACCATGCTGCAAAACGAAAGGCAGCTGATCAACTCGGCTACAATAAAAGGAAGGATCTACCCACTAATAGTGAAATTGAACGTTCCATAATCACCTACCAAAACCTGTTTCAAAATACTTGCCAGCCTCTAGCGTTATTCAAACTAAGGTGTAAGGCTGTTAATGTCATGAATCTATTCGAACGATTCAATCCTCGCCTGGCGGGGCCAGTCCTTGCCGGGACTGCTGGAAGTCATTCTGAAATTATTGTTCATCTTTTCTTGGATAATCCTGAAATAATAAGTATCCAGTTACTGGACAATGACATTCCCCATGAATTAGGCGAAAGGAGAACGCGAACCGCTGATAAAAAGACAACTGCATTCCCTGCGTATTGTTTTTTCGCTGACGACATACCCGTTGTCCTTATCATTTTTCCTGAAAAGGATGTTAAACACGCCCCTGTCTGTCCCATTAATGGCAAGCTGATGAAACGTGCAAATATCACCAAGGTAAAAGCCTTATTGCAGGAAACAAAATAAGTCATCGCAACTGATGATTAATGGTTAATAATTAACGGCTATGTTTATTCTTCGAGTAGCACTTAACACGCCCCTACGCAACCTCTTTGATTATCTGCCACCTGATAATTGCCCCGTCAGAACACTTGCCCCCGGACAGAGACTACAAGTCCCTTTTGGCAAAGGCAGTGTGCGCACAGGCATCATTATTTCCATATCAGGAACAAGCGAGCTACCAAAACATAAATTAAAAAAAGCAATCGCATTGCTGGATGAAGTTCCATTACTCCCCAAAAAACACCTTCAGCTTATCGAATGGGCCAGTCATTATTATCACCATCCCATCGGTGACGTTGCATTTACCTCGCTCCCCGCTGCTTTACGTAAGGGCAAAGCTGCAAAAATTAAGCAGGAGGTCTTCTGGCGACTCACAGAACCTGGAAAAAAACTGGATCCCGATGAACTTTCCCGTGCAAAAAAACAACTGGCGCTGTTCCTGTTCATCAAGCAAACCCCGGGCGGAGTTTCACAATCACGAATCACCAATGAATTTAAAAATAGTCAACAACCATTGGAGGCATTATTCAAAAAAAAATTAATTAAAAAAATAGGCACGTTAGCAACAAAGAATCATGCTAAAACGATTCATCGTCAGAATGATTTCTCATGGCAGCTGAAGCCAAATGAAGAACAACAGAATGCCATAGAGAAAATTGTTGCTTCCTCTGCTGCCTATCATGCGTTTCTTCTAAATGGGATTACAGGCAGCGGCAAGACCGAAGTCTACTTGCAGATAATTCGACACACATTGGAATCCGGCAAACAAGCGCTTGTGCTCGTTCCTGAAATTGGACTCACACCACAATTTATCGATCTCATTAAAGATAGATTTGGAGAAAAAATAGTTGTATTGCACTCCGGCCTCTCTGAAGGTGAGAGATTGCTTGGCTGGCTCAAGGCGCGCGATGGGCAGGCGCCTGTTGTATTGGGTACACGCTCCGCCATATGGACACCCATGCCCAATCTCGGCATGATTATCATTGATGAAGAACATGATCTTTCCTACAAGCAACAGGATGGCTTGCGTTATTCGGCAAGAGATCTCGCGCTGATTCGGGGGCAAAGAGAAAAAATTCCAGTGGTACTCGGCTCGGCAACACCTTCTATGGAATCTATGAAAAATGCCAGAGACGGACGTTATCTGGAGCTCCGATTATTAAAGCGTGTGAACGATTCAAGCTTGCCTGATATCCAGATTCATGATGTCAGAAACGACAAAATGCATGGGGCTATATCTCAATATTTACTGAAAAATATCAAACAGTGCCTGAAAAACAGACAGCAGGTATTATTGTTTCTTAATCGTCGTGGCTATGCCCCAGTTATGATGTGTCATGGTTGTGGTTTCATATCGCAGTGCCCTCGTTGTAATGTTTACATGACTTTTCATAAACACAAAAACATGTTGCGTTGTCATCATTGTGATCATCATGAACGTTTACCTCAGGAGTGCCCGGATTGTTCGAGCCATCAATTTTTTGAGCTTGGACATGGCACGGAAAGATTAGAAGAAACTTTGACAGAACTTCTACCAGAAACAAAAATCTTGAGAATCGACCGAGACAGTACGAGACGTAAAGGTGCCATGCAAACAATGCTGAAGGATATTCATGCAGGTGATGCAGACATCCTTATTGGCACGCAGATGCTTGCCAAGGGGCATCATTTCCCAAATGTCACACTGGTCGGAATTATTGATGCCGACAGGGGATTATTCAGTGTAGATTATCGGGCAAGTGAACGAATGGCGCAGATATTGATGCAAGTCAGTGGCCGAGCAGGGCGTAGCGACCGCCCGGGAATCGTAATAGTTCAGACCCATCACCCGGATCACCCTTTGTTAAATGAATTAGCCAGCCATAACTACGAGCAGACCACACAACTACTGCTCGAAGAACGGCAACAGGCTCAACTTCCACCATTCTCCTATCAGGCCTTGCTTCGCGCAGAATCAAATAAGCAGCAAGTCGCAGTTAAATTCCTCAATATCGCCAGGACAAAATTACAGGAACTTACTGATGGAAAACTGGATGCTTATGGACCCGTTTCGGCGCCCATGGAAAAACGTGCGGGACGTTATCGATTTCAACTCCTAGTTCAATCCGGGAGCAGACAGGTAATGAAAAGATTTTTAACTCCCTGGATAGAGTGTCTTGGGAATCTGCCTGAGTCACGCAAAGTACGATGGTCGCTGGATGTTGACCCGCAAGACATGATTTGAGCTCGGAATATTAAGCTTGGGATATTGACCAAGGGATATCCTGTATAATGAACACAGAGTTTGAACTCCAATCAGAGTGCTGTATCAAAGCAGGTAAAGACCAGATATTAAAGAATTCCAAATCAGAGGAATACTGATATGCACACCAGGAATGTTTTCATCTCACTTGTTTTACTGACGGGGACTTTTTCACCTCTGCAAGGATCCGCTCATGAAACGGCTATCAGTAGAGAGATCGACTCAGTCGAGGTTGTTCACAATGGTCGGCATGTGACCATTATGCGCAATCAGGACACAGCCAATACTGTTCATCCGACCTTTGCAAAAACTTCACGAAAGTGCCCGCCATTTTGTATTCAACCGGCAAAACTCGCTGCAGGTGTCGAGACAATTGGTGAACTGGAAATGCTGGACTATTTGAAACGCTCAAGCGGAGGTGACCAAACCATTCTCGTTATCGATTCACGCACACCCGATTGGGTCAAGAATGGCACCATCCCGGGTAGCATTAATATCCCCTGGACCAAACTAAAACAGGGTGCTGGGGCAGATCCTTTCACCATTGCTAATATTCTGGAAAAACAGTTTGGCGCACAATCATTAGAAGGTCTGTGGGATTTTTCCAATGCCAAGACCTTAGTGCTTTTTTGTAATGGTATGTGGTGTGGACAATCCCCATCCAACATAAAAACATTGCTCAGATTTGGCTACCCGGCACATAAATTAAAATGGTATCGGGGGGGGATGCAAAACTGGCATAATCTTGGCCTGACCGTCGTCAAATAGATGACGACTAGTCTGTTAATCTCCTGGTAAACAATAAATCATCTACTACTACTACTCGGAAGCTCGCGTTACAATGCGCGACTTTCTACAGGGGGTGAACGTTTGAAACAAGAATTACAGCAACTTCTGACAGGTGCTATTTCAATCGTTCAGCAGAAAATGAACCTGTCATTTTCTGCTATTGATGATATTCTGATAGAAAGAACTCGTGATCAGGCTCATGGTGATTTTTCCTGCAATATTGCAATGGTCCTCGCCAAACAAGCGAATACAAATCCAAGACAATTAGCATTTTCTATCGTTGAAAATTTACCTGACTCGGAAATTATCGATCGCGTCGAAATTGCAGGTCCTGGTTTTATTAATTTTTTTCTAAACAAACAATCTCTCCTGAATATAATTACTAAAATCCTGCAAGCCGGTGAAAATTACGGTCGATCAGAATTTGGTTCAGGGAAAACCATACTGGTTGAATTCGTTTCCGCCAACCCAACAGGGCCCCTACATATTGGTCACGGACGTGGTGCAGCTTATGGTGCAGTTGTTTCCGATTTGCTTGAGGCAATCGGTTACAAAGTGGACAGGGAATACTATGTC
Source organism: uncultured Enterobacteriaceae bacterium (assembly GCA_964428145.1). GTDB lineage: Bacteria > Pseudomonadota > Gammaproteobacteria > Eutrophobiales > Eutrophobiaceae > SMWN01. Next base: position 4 of record CAYRXP010000020.1, on the reverse strand, counting down.
AATG
>CAYRXP010000019.1:0-14416 GCA_964428145.1 uncultured Enterobacteriaceae bacterium | reverse complement strand
CTAGTTTAAGTTTATTGCATCCTTGAGAGCTTTTCCAGGCTTAAAACCTGGTACTTTTGAAGCCTTGATTTGAATCTCTTCACCAGTTCTTGGGTTACGACCCATTCTTGCTTTACGGTGACGTACAGAAAATGTTCCAAAACCAACCAATGTAATGGTGTCACCACTTTTTAATGCTTTTGTGATTCCCTCAATGGCAGCATCAAGTGCACGTCCTGCAGATGCTTTTGATAAATCAGCAGTGTTGGCGATGGATTCAATTAAATCAGCTTTGTTCATTATGTGTTCCCCTTAAGAATGAAAAAAAGCCCTCCACGCTGTTGTAGCGGGCTGTGAAATCAGGTGTTCTATAAATTTGGCAAGGTTCTTCCCTAGCGCGGATTTTATACCAAGTGGTTAAATATCAGTCAAGCGAATCAGCCTGAAAACGACAATTTTATTTGCTTTTAATAATTAGTGAGGCCTGATTATATCTTCTCCTGACTCAGAAATTACTTCATCAGTTTTAACAATCCCGGCAGATTTACCATTTTCAGAGAGCATCTTAGGCATACTTGTTAACGCAAGTTCGAACACTTCATCTATCCATCGTACTGGCCGAATATCCAGATCTTGTTTTATGTTGTCTGGAATCTCTACGAGCTCCCTTTCATTCTCTTTTGGGATAAGAACAACTTCAATTCCACCACGTAACGCCGCTAACAATTTCTCTTTGAGGCCCCCAATAGGCAAAATCTCGCCACGTAAAGTTATCTCACCCGTCATGGCAACATTTGCTTTAACCGGGATACCCGTCAAAGCAGAGACCAAAGACACACACATCGCGCCACCTGCACTTGGTCCATCTTTTGGTGTCGCACCTTCAGGAACATGAAAATGGAAATCGTGTTCCTTATAGAAATCCGGTTCGATACCCAACGTTTCACTGCGACTCCTGGCCACCGTCATTGCCGCTTCTATTGATTCCTGCATCACTTCGCCTAGTTGACCGGTTTTTGTGGCCTTACCCTTACCCGGGACAATGGCCGTCTCTATGGTCAACAACTCTCCACCCACCTCTGTCCATGCCAGTCCCGTGACCTGCCCAATCCTGTCTTCCTCTTCAGCCCGTCCAAACCGAAAGCGTATAACACCAATTAACTTTTCAAGGCTTTCAGGAACAACATCAATACTTTCGATAGAAGGTTCATCTAATATTTTCTTGACAACCTTACGGCAAATATTGGCAATTTCCCTGTCAAGATTACGCACCCCAGCCTCTCTTGTATAGTGACGGACGATATCACGAATTGTGTCTTCTTCTATCCCGATTTCTTTCACTTTCAAGCCATTTTTTTTCAGCTGTTTAGGTATTAAATACTTGATCGCAATGTTTACTTTTTCGTCCTCTGTGTAACCAGAAAGGCGAATGATCTCCATGCGGTCAAGTAATGGACTTGGGATATTCAATAGACTATTCGCCGTGGTGACAAACATGACTTCAGAAAGGTCATAATCAACTTCGAGATAATGATCTGCAAATGTATGGTTCTGTTCGGGATCGAGAACCTCCAGTAATGCAGAAGCTGGATCACCGCGAAAATCCATCGCCATTTTATCTATTTCGTCGAACAAAAAGAGCGGATTCTTCTTTTTAACCTTGGCCATGCTCTGAATAATTCTCCCAGGCATAGAACCGATATAAGTTCTTCTATGACCACGAATTTCAGCCTCGTCACGCACACCGCCCAATGACATACGACAGAATTTTCTGTTTGTTGCGCGGGCAATCGATTTCCCGAGCGAAGTTTTACCCACGCCTGGCGGGCCTACCAGACACAAAATCGGTCCCTTCATCTTACGCACTCGATTTTGTACTGCCAGATATTCAAGGATCCTCTCCTTAACCTTTTCCAGACCATAATGATCTTCATCCAGAATTTGTTTCGCTTTGGCCAGATCACGACTTATCCTGCTTCGGTTCTTCCAGGGAACGCTCACCAACCAATCGATATAATTTCTTACTACTGTCGCCTCAGCAGACATCGGTGACATCATCTTCAGTTTGTCAAGTTCTGCAGTTGCTTTCTCCTTCGCCTCCCTGGGCATGCCCAGAGTTTCAATTTTATTAGCAAGATCTTCGATCTCATTGGGCGCATCCTCCATTTCACCCAATTCTTTCTGAATAGCCTTCATCTGCTCATTCAGATAGTACTCACGCTGACTCTTTTCCATCTGCGATTTGACCCGTCCACGGATACGTTTTTCAACGTGAAACATATCCATTTCGGAACCCATCAACCCCATGATATATTCCAGCCTTTCTTCAATGCTGAGCATCTCCAGAATATTTTGTTTTTCTTCCATTTTGATCGTCATATGTGCTGCCATTGTATCGGCTAATCGACTCATATCATCAATACCAGAAAGCGATGTAATGACTTCAGGTGGGATTTTATTACTCAGCTTGACGTATTGTTCAAACTGATTAACAACAGCTCGACTTAATACCTCAAGCTCCTGTTTATTTTTATGGGCTGATTCAAGTCTGCTCGCAGTAACTGAAAAGCCGTTTTCTGACTCCAAAAATTTACCAACGCTGGCACGGGACGTCCCCTCGACCAATACTTTTATCGTTCCATCAGGAAGTTTTAAAAGCTGTAGTATGTTTGCGATGGTGCCTACAGAATAGATATCATCAATGGATGGATCATCATCAGACGCACTTTTCTGAGCAACAAGCAGTATTTCCTTGTTACCTTCCATCGCTTCATCCAATGCCTTAACAGATTTATCTCTGCCAACAAACAAAGGGATCACCATATGAGGATAAACAACAACATCCCTTAAAGGTAAGGCTGGGTAAGTGTTCTCGTCTTCTGTACTCATTTCCGTTGTTTCTTCCTACGTGATGGCATGATAGGAACTATATGTGGACACATGTGCTGGTTTCAAGGGCTAAGTTCACAAAACCTGAAGTAATGTACAATCCCTAAATAATATCCTCTGAGAAAATATTATCTAAAATTAAATTACCCTGGTCTAATTAATCTGCTGCAGCTATAGCTAAGTCATCCAACTCGGGACCGTCATAAATAATCAACGGTTTGGATTCACCATTAATCACTGCCTCATCAATAACCACTTTCGAAATGTCACCCATTGAAGGTAAATCATACATGGTATCAAGCAGAATATTCTCCAGGATTGAGCGCAAACCACGTGCCCCTGTTTTTCTCTCCATGGTTTTTCTGGCAACTTCACGTAAAGCGTCATCACGAAACTCGATTTCACAACCTTCCATTTCAAACATTCTCGCATACTGCTTGGTGATTGCGTGTTTTGGTTCCACCAGGATTTGGACTAGCTGATCTTCATTTAACTCATCCAGAGTTGCCGCCACAGGCAGACGACCCACGAACTCCGGAATTAAACCGTAATGGATTAAATCTTCAGGCTCAACACTCTGCAATAATTTACTGATGCTTTTCTTGTCATCCTTGCTCTTGACCTCTGCAGAAAAACCGATACCACCCTTTTCGGAGCGTTCTCGTATAATCTTGTCGAGTCCGGCAAATGCACCACCACAAATAAACAGTATGTTCGCCGTATTTACCTGAAGGAATTCCTGCTGAGGATGTTTACGTCCACCCTGAGGAGGGACTGATGCCACCGTGCCTTCGATGAGTTTCAATAATGCCTGTTGAACACCTTCACCGGACACATCGCGAGTGATTGACGGATTATCAGATTTGCGTGATATCTTGTCTATTTCATCAATATAGACGATGCCAGTCTGGGCTTTTTCAACATCATAATCACATTTCTGTAGTAGCTTCTGGATGATATTCTCAACGTCTTCGCCAACATAACCTGCCTCGGTCAGCGTCGTTGCATCGGCAATTGTGAAGGGAACGTTCAATAATCGAGCCAGCGTTTCAGCAAGCAATGTTTTACCACTGCCCGTTGGTCCAATCAGTAAGACATTACTCTTGGCAAGCTCAACATCGGATTTTTTGATAGTTTCTTGTTCCAGCCTCTTATAGTGGTTATATACTGCAACCGAAAGAATTTTCTTGGCTTGTTCCTGACCAATCACATACTCGTCAAGAATGGCTTTTATATCATGGGGTGTTGGTAATGAACTTCCCCCACCGGCAATCGGTTTTTCCTGAATCTCTTCAAGGATAATGTCGTTACAAAGCTCGACACATTCATCACAGATGAAAACCGATGGCCCCGCAATGAGTTTACGAACCTCATGCTGACTTTTGCCACAAAATGAGCAATACAGGAGGCGATCACTATCGTTGTGGTTACCCTGTTTGTCGTCACTCATAAAACACCTCGATTCTAGTCATTATCAGTACTGGTTATTCTCAAATCTGGTTATTTCAAACCTGTTACTTTAAGAACTCTGTAACCATTCTACACAAAGATTTATGCAGAAGCTTCCTCTGGAAGAACTTCTCTTTCTGATAATACCTCATCAATCAAACCATAATCTTTGGCTTCTTCAGCACCTTTGAAATTATCCCGCTCGGTATCTTGACTAATTGTTTCCAATGACTGGCCTGTATGCTTGGCAAAAATCATATTTAGCTGTTCTCTCGCCTTCAGAATTTCACGCGCATGAATATCGATGTCTGATGCCTGGCCCTGAAAACCACCTAATGGCTGATGAATCATCACCCGTGAGTGTGGCAAGCAATAGCGCTTGTCCTTGGCACCACCCGCGAGTAACAAAGCGCCCATGCTGGCCGCCTGTCCTACACACATGGTACTAACATCGGGTTTTATGAACTGCATGGTATCGTATACTCCCATCCCGGCAGAAACTGAACCACCCGGGGAATTTATATAAAGATGAATATCCTTGTCTGGATTTTCTGACTCCAGAAACAAAAACTGGGCAATAATTAAATTTGCAACATTGTCCTCGATAGGCCCTACCAGAAAAACAACTCTTTCTTTCAGGAGACGGGAGTAAATATCATAAGAACGCTCACCTCTTGGGGTCTGCTCAACCACCATGGGGACAAGGTTAAGCGATTTTATCTCATTGTTTTTCATGATAATTTTATCTTTATCCTCTTCTAACAAGTTCAGGCAGTTTCAGTCTGCCCTTAATTCATTAGTGCGTCAAACGCCAATTCCGTTTCATTTACTTTGGCTTTATCCATAATCCAGATAATCACTTCCTCCTCGAGGACCAAGGCCTCAACCTCAGCCAGTCGGTTTTTATCTGAGTAATACCAGTTCATCACCTCCGAAGTATCTTCATATCCTTCTGCCGCTTTTTCAATCATGATCCGAACTTTCGCAGGATCGACCTTGATTTCATTTGTTTGAACAATATTGGCAATCAGCAATTGTAGCGTGACTCTCTTTTCAGCTTGCTCATTAAACATGGAATCATCGCCTGGCGGAAAATCACTCTCGCTCAAACCCTGCTGCCGCAATCTTGACTTGAATTGTGCCTGTAGCTGAGCAATTTCATTTGTTACCAATGACGTAGGCAAATCAATCTTGTTCGACTCGTAAAGTTTTTCCAAGACTGATTCTTTCACCTTGGTAAGCACTTTTTGTTCAGACTCACGCACCATGTTTTTACGCACTTCTGCCTTAAATTCCTCCAAACCACCCTCTGTTACACCCATAATGGAGAAGAATTCACTGTCCATCTCGGGTAAAATCAATTCATTAACGGTTTTCACGTCCACTTCGAACTCAACATCTTTTCCTGCAAGTTTTGCATTAGTGTATTCGTCAGGAAATTTAAGCTTTAAAACCCTGTTATCTCCAGCCCTAGCACCCAATAGACCCTTTTCAAAACCTTCTATAAATTTTTTAGCGCCTAATTCAAGTGTGATGTCCTTTGCAGTTCCGCCTGAAAATTCCTCGCCATCAATTCGACCTATAAAATCAATCACAATGGAGTCATCTTCAACGGCCTCTCGTTCTACGGCCTCAGATTTACGGTGTTGTTTACGCAATACCTCAATCATTTTGTCGACATCTTCATCAGACACATTACACATTGGTTTTTCTATGGTCAGATCTTCCAGTGGTGATAGCTTTATTTCCGGAAAAACCTCAAATTTCGCAGTAAATACCAGACCTTCTGTCTGCTCCAGATCCAATGGCTCCAGCTCTGGTTTGCCAGCAGGCTGTAACTTTTCCTGTGTAATCGCTTCATACAAACTATTCTGGATTACTTCACCAATCACTTCCTGACGAACTCTTGTTCCGTATTTTTTTTGCACGATTTTTAGAGGAACCTTGCCTTGTCGGAAACCCTTGATTCGAGTTGTTTTTGTCATCGATTGCAATCTATTCTGCACTTCGGTGGCTATCTTTTCTTCCGGCACTTCTACCCTTAATCGTTTTCCCAAGGGTCCGGTAGACTCAACTGATACTTGCATTTCTGTTCCTCAAAATTTCTCAGATTTAAATTAAATAAACCAACTTATTAATGTTTTGTACCTAGTGAATAAAATAATGGTGCGAAAGGAGAGACTCGAACTCTCACGGGTTACCCCACTGGAACCTAAATCCAGCGCGTCTACCAATTCCGCCACTCTCGCATTAGGCAATCGAAACGATATCGTCTTTTTGGATGAGGTTAAAGCGCGGCTATTATAAAGCCCGAACTATGCTTTGTAACCCCCGGATAAGATATTAATTTATGTATAGTTTAGATGAGAACGTCAAATCTGTTGTAGAATTTTCAGGTCGGAATAAAGTGAGCCCTGGTACTTAGAAGAGCCTACTTAGAAGAGCCTACTTAGAAACACTCTTTGCCGAATGATTTGCACATTCTTCGGCATTTTCGCGTGCCAGTTCTAGGATTGATAACGCAGTTTTGACCCCATTCATCACACACAGTCACACATTGCTTCTCTTTTCCCTCATTTTCTTTTGCGCCAGGGATGACTAGTTCTCCTGACCGCGCACCTGATTCAGGCTCTTCAGGCTGAGCTCCATATAGTGACTCCTCACTATTTTCAGCGAGAAGCAGTGTCCCAACGATAGAATCATTGTGATTGAACACACTTGGTGCTTCATGGTGATAGTTTTCATGGGTGGCAGCGTTCACTTGCGATGTGCAAAACGCGAAGATACAAAAGACTAAAGATGTTTTTATGATTTTCACAAAATAACCCGCAATTGTTAAATGTCAAAAAATACTTACTTAGATTTTTAGAGCGACCATCGGATAATAGTTCCGATACCAAAACATATATATATATGGTTTTTCAGGATAACGCTAGCGTACGATGCTTTATGACATCAATTTGGTGAAATTACACAGAATTATCATTAAAACATCAATTTACACCGAAATCACAAAGTATGAGACTACGCACACAGATTCTTGACAATTTTCCGAGGATAGTAGCGCTATGACCATAACATTCCGTTCATTTAGCAAACTATTATTTATTCTCCTGCTTTCCCTCCAGTTCGCCAATGCCATGGCGAATACGGGTAAAGCCTTCAGTATCAAGGGCACTGCAGTCATTAACGAGTCAGAATTGCGTGCCGGCGATACCATCAAAGAAGGCGACATCATCAAAACGGGTGCCAATAGTTCTGTAAAAATTATCATGAAAGATAGAACGGTGCTGGATATCAACGAGAACACGCGTTTTGAAATCACCAAATATAGTTACAGTAAAGAAGCACCGGCGAAAAACAAGAGCAGCTTTAGGCTCCTGAAAGGTGCGTTTCGTTACATCAGTGGTCTGATTGCCAGGCTCGACATCAGAATGTACAGATTTCTGCCGGAACGGCAACCATCGGTATACGTGGAAGCTTCGATACGATTTCGTTTGATGGCACCACCATCAGTGTGGATACCTCAATTGGCACAGCGATCATTACATTAGCAAACGGTGAAAAAGTTACTATCACCAGCGATAGTACAGAAACATTTTATGTTGGGAACCCATACATTAGAACAGGCAATTCATTTATTTAAAAAAGAACGTATCAGTGTTATGCCTGTCGGCAATATTCCTCCTAATCCATTGGAGATGCTATCTTCCCAACGATTTTCTAAAGCTCTGGAGGCACTGAAGAAAAAATTTAAACATATCGTAATTGATTCTCCTCCATCTGTTTCGGTGAGTGATGCCATGGTATTGAGTCAATTGGTAAATCAAGTCATTTATTTGGTCAAGGCTGATGTAATACCTTATCAGTTGGCACAAGATGGGATTAAGCGTTTACAGAAGGTGGGGGCCCCGATGGTAGGCGCTGTCTTGAACCAACTGAGTCCGCCCAGAAAATCAGCTCGTTATGATCAATACTACACCTACTATGGATATGGCAAAGCCTGATAAGTTGAAATAATGATTGATCTACACTGTCATCTCTTGCCGGGCATTGATGATGGACCAAAATCAATCGAAGAATCGTTAGATATGGCGCGGCATGCTGCTAACGCCGGTATAACTAAAATCGTGACTACCCCACATATAACACCGGGTCGCTACGATAATTCCCTGGCAAGTATTCAACCCGTTTTTGAAAATTTAAAGGCAGCGATTAAAGAACAGGCTATCCCCGTTGAAATCAGCTTTGCCGCAGAAATCCGTTTTGATCCCGTCATTATCGACATGGTAAATAATGATATTTTACCAGTCCTTGGTGAGTATGAAGGTGAACGGATTATCCTACTTGAATTTCCTCATACACATATCCCTCGTGGTTGTGAGGATTTAATTCGATGGTTGGCTGATAAAGGTGTGCGAGTATTGATTGCCCATCCTGAACGTAATGGAAGTGTTATGGGTAACATTGAAATAATTACATCTTTTATCAAAATGGGTTGTTTACTTCAGATCACAGGAGGCGCATTGACCGGTGTATTCAACGAAGGGCCCAGGGAATGTGCTGTGGAATTACTAAAGCGTGGTTGGGTGAGCATTATTGCCAGTGATGCTCATAACATGCATGCACGTTGTCCCGAACTGGAACCAGCACGACAAGAAGCTGCAAAAATAGTTGGTGAAGAGAAGGCCTCTGATATGGTCATTAGTCGCCCGGCAAGTATCGCAAAGATGCATTTTGAGTCACCACAGACCTAGTCCATGAAGTTAACAATTTCACAGATGATGTCGCTCATTGCGATTCCTTGTCTTCTTTAATTTGACCTATATCGCCGGCAGTTGGGGTCTGGCGGATGTATACGCAAGGCCCTCTATCACTGTTTTGGAAAAATGCGTTCTGAAAATATAGCACTTAACGGCGATGACTGGGATAAATTAAGTGCGGATTTATCCTTTGCACTCGAACTTGATTCTGATAATCCAAATATCCATGAATATCTAGCACTTGCGATAGAAGGACGCTTTGCGAATATCGCACCCAAAAATATAGAGGCCATGCCATACCGACGTGAGGCCTATGCCCATTATAAAAAATCTATCTCCTTAAGGCCGACCTGGCCTTATGCGTGGGTGAGTCTAGCCCTGGTAAAATATCGACTGGGTGAAACAGATGATGAATTTTATCATGCTCTGCATAAAGCAGACGAGCTTGGCCCATGGGAACCGGGAGTGCAACGCGTTATTGTTGACGTTGGATTACATTACTGGAAATCGCTGTCACGTAATGAGAGAAAATTCGTGCTGAATATTATCGAAAAAAGTTTAAGGCATACAGACCGTCAACATTCATTTAATGTTCTGGATTTAAGCAAACGCTATGGTGCGCTTGAACTGGTGTGCCTCATCTATGAAGATATTGATTACGTAAATCGATACTGCAAGAACAACCTGAGCAGGGATAGTTAGGCTAATTAATCATTGAAAAGGCACCGACGACTTAACTTATCAGTACCTTTTCAGTTACAGTGACAGTTATAGTCTTTGTTTGTACCGACCATATTGACCAATGGCACCGGCTTTTTCCAAAGCATCCGCTACCTCCGGTGGCATGTAATTTTCATCATGCTTGGCCAATACTTCTTTAGCCTGGAAAATACCATTTTCATCTAGTTTCCCATTCGCAACAATTCCCTGACCCTCGCGAAAAAGATCCGGTAATATTCCTTCATAAGTGATCGTTACCTGATTAAGAGTATCTGTCAGTACAAATTGGACTTCCAATGTTTCCGGATCACGGACAACACTGCCTTCCAATACAAGGCCACCAATTCGAAAAGTACGATCCCTGGGTGCTTCACCTGCTGCGATTTGTGTAGGAGCATAGAAATAAAGCAGGTTTTTTTCAAATGCAGTAAGTATTAACGCAACTGCGACGCCCATGCCAATCATGATGAAAAAAACCATGAAGATTCTTTTTTTACGTGGGGTCATTCCTTTCTCTGAGTCGACGTAGCCGATTATTCAACTCACGCAAGGTTTTACGTTGCAGGGTAAGTGATTGGATTACATTAAATATTAAAACAATCGCTGTTAAACAATATGAGGACCAGACATAAAAGCCATATCCTCCCATATGAAAAAATTCCTGAATCGACATTTATGTTTTTGACTCCACCTTGTTTAACAGTTCACTGACCCAGGTACTGTTACATTCATATTCCAGTATTTCTGTTCTGGACCTAAGCAGAACTATAGTCACAAAATAAGCTTTAAATGCCAACGCCATGATTAAAAGAGGAATCAACATGTCGATATGAATTGAAGGAGCATCAATCTTTGAGACAGTAGCTCCCTGATGCAGTGTACTCCACCATTCGACTGAATAATGGATGATTGGGATATTGACAAGACCTACCAGCGCCAATATTGCACTTGCCCGTGCTGCAACTCTGCGATCTTCAAATGCCGATTGCAATGCCATATACCCTAGATATAAAAATAACAAAATCAATTCAGAAGTCAGCCTGGCATCCCATACCCACCAGGTCCCCCACATAGGCTTACCCCAGAGAGAACCAGTGGCCAATGCAAGAAACGTAAATGAAGCACCCACCGGCGCACAGCTCTTGGCCACTACATCAGCAATCTTGATATGCCAGATTAAGCCTACGCCCCCTGCTGCTGCCATCACAATATATATAAATAGGGACATCCAGGCAGATGGCACATGAACGTAGATAATTCTGAAACTCTCACCCTGCTGATAATCAGCAGGAGCAAACACTAAGCCACCATAAAGACCAGCAATCATTAACAGCACAGTAAGCCATGAAAACCATGGCGTCAGCAGAACTGCTAAATTGTAGAAATACTTCGGAGAAATTAGTTGATGAAATTGTTTTATCATTTATGTTAACTCATACGAATCCGCAAGGAACAAGCTGTCGCAATCGGCGCAAGCGTAATAGATAATGCTAGCATGCCGGACAAGAAATAAAGCTCGGCATCAACGGGAAGATCTGCCATCGCATTCTCCACTGCCAACATGGAAAAAATCAGGGTCGGCATATAAAGAGGCAAGATTATCAAGCTGAGAAGCATACCACCACTACGCAAACCTACTGTTAATGCAACAGCGATAGCACCAATCAAACTCAACACGGGAGTCCCCAATAAAAGCGTTAAAAAAAGTGCCTGTAATGCCTGCGTCGATAATGACAGCAAATAAGCCGTCAACATTGCAATAATAATCAGTGGTAATCCTGTCAAGCACCAATGTGCCGCAATCTTTGCTGCAACCAGCAACGTTAACGGACATCCGGAAAGAACCATCTGTTCAGCCGAACCATCATCATAATCAGATCGAAATATACCTTCGAGTGAAAGACTTGAGGCCAATAATGCGGTGATCCAGATCATTCCTGCCGTCACCCTACTTAACAATTCTGGATCCGAACCGAATGCAAACGGAAACAAAACAATAACCATAATAAAAAAAATAAGTGGGTTGGCAAGTTCCGCACGATATCTGGAAGCGAGAATAATATCTCGTAAAAAAATAACCCTGAAGACATTCCAGTAGGAGGTCATTATTTCTTCCCGAGATGAATATGCATTATGGAACAATCTTTAATTTCCATGGGCTGATGAGTCGAAAAAATAATAATACCTCCACGAGCACAATGCTCTACGATCAGCCGTTCGATAACTAATTTTCCTGACGCATCCAGTGAAGTAAAAGGCTCATCCAGAAGCCAGATTGCAGCCTTTGTTACAAATAACCGTGCAAGCGCCACGCGACGTTTCTGCCCTGCTGACATGCGACTTAAGGGGATAGTATCCATGCCAGCCAGTTCAACCTGCTCCAGGGCATTTGATAATGGGATATCTGGCTTTGAATCAGCTAATGCCACCATCATTCGAAGATTTTCCAATGCAGTTAGGGCGTCTTTCACTCCGTTCAAATGGCCGATATAAGTGATCTCTTGCTGATATTCATAACGGCATCTTGATATTTCTTTTCCCTGCCAGATTATCTCTCCGGCATTTGGCTGCATAAGGCCAGCGAGTAGTCGCAGCAGACTGCTTTTGCCACTTCCATTTACCCCATCGATCTGAAGCAAGTCTCCTGTATGCAATTTGAAACTAACATCTTGAAACAAAATAATATCCTGACGAATACATTCAAGTCCTGTTACTTCAAGCTGTGATGGCTCATCCTCCTTGCAGTTATATCGTATTGTATTTAAGGCATTCAATTTCTGTATGTGCTTCGTCAAGTTGAATTATTCTTTAAGTTTTGTTCTCAATAGTTTGAAAATATGTATTGTCATCAGCCCGTTTAACAATACCAGATACAGTTGACTACCATTATTAAAAAATAATTCTAGGGCAGGATTTGATCTATAGTGATTATTACTCCAGTCACTTCCCCCGGTTGAATGGCAGCACTCGACCCGGACAGATCTCCGCTGCGTGGCGTGGCATCACCACTTTTGGAAACACGTGCGCTGATAACAACTTGTTTGAATTTTGACAATCTCATGACAGGTGACATGGCCGTAGAATCGTCCAATGTTACCCTAACAGGGAGATCTTTTACCTGTTTGCGAACTATCGCCAGTGGCATACGCGAGCCTTCAGAAGCACGGGCAAAAATAAATACCGTGTCTTCCGGACTTGCTTTTTTCAATAGTGCTGAAGCCAGATTGACCTGTACATCAATTGCAGACATCGATGTATCTATCACCTTAGTAACAGCAATACCCTTGTCAGGAGATATTGCAGCGGCGTTTTGTTTAATTTTATTTATATTCTCTACTAGGGATTCTGACTCATTACTTCCCGGCGGTAAAACATTCAACAACTGTTTCCAATAGTGAAGTGTTTTTGCAATATCTCCTCGTTCGAAACTGGCATAACCTGCGATCCAGAGCGCTTTTGGTTCATCCGGGTTTGCCTGTAAGGAGAGATTAATCAGATTTGCTGCTTCTTCTGTAAAGCTGTTGTTATTTGCCAATATCAACGCTTCTGAATAGTCGGCCAGTAATTGTGGGTCATCACCGATATATTTACGTGCATTCTGGTAGGCATGTACTGCATCCTGATATCTATTCATCACAAGATACGTACGGGCTAATAGTTTCCAGCCTTCACCATTTTCTGGCTGTTCCTGCAGATGTGCGCTTAAGTTTGCAACCATTTCTTCAATGGAATGCATCGAATCCTGGTTTGTTTCTTGTTCTTTTTTATCAACCTGGACACTCACCATATTAATATCTCCCAGCATTAGATACGTGACAATTACAAACACCGGCAAAACAACAATAATCGGCACCATCGTTTTGAACGAAATACTTGTATCGACGTGGTCATTATCTTTTCCAGACTCTGTAATATCCGTTAGTAAATTTCGTTCCAGTTCATGTTTGGCATCATTGAATTCATTTTCATCAATATTTCCTTCCATAAAATCGTTTTTTAGTTCCTGTAGATGTTCTTTATGGATATGGATGTTTAACTCGTTACGAATCCCGGACCCATTCTTATGATGGTGGCGGATTATCGGTACTAGCACAAAGGCAAGCGCAAGCAGCAACATGATCGCATTAATGATCCAGAAAATTATTATCATTTTTTGTTCTCTAAAAGATCTTCGTTCAGCATTTGATCCGCATATTTCTGTTCTTCCTCATTCAGCGCGTGAAATTGTTGCTTGCGTATCAATGAAATTGTGATCCAGATAGCAATAATTAAAAAGATAAGGGGAGCCAACCAAAGCAAATACGTCGTCGATTTGAATGGCGGACGGTACAGTACAAAATCACCGTATCTTGCGACCAGGTATTTAATGATGTCTTCATTGTCATCGCCTTCAATCAACAGGCGATAAACCTCCTGTCTTAGATCCTGCGCCAGATCGGCATTAGAATCTGCGAGTGACTGGTTTTGACAAACCAGACAACGCAGTCCTTCTATCAACGCCATATACCGCTGTTCCTGTGCAGGATCTGTAAAATCCAGTGGGACATCAGCAGCATTTACACTTGATGCCAGTGCCATCAGAAAAACAATTAAACCAGTTAACAAATTGACCTTCA
>CAYRXP010000018.1:0-14522 GCA_964428145.1 uncultured Enterobacteriaceae bacterium | reverse complement strand
TTTGAACCAACAAGCCTGCTATTGCTACTGTTGTATGTTGTAATTAGTAATTCGCCTTGCACAGGGTAACAAACAAACTAATAATGCGGGTGCATATGTTATGACTATCGGCATAGAAAATACTTACACAATTGTCGGCGAGGCAATTCGCGTGAGAGGTATTGTCCAAGGTGTTGGTTTCCGCCCTACTGTTTGGCGAATTGCCAATGCTTGCGGTCTCGCGGGTGAGGTAGTCAATGATGCTGATGGGGTACTCATACATGTAATGGGACGTATCGAAAACTTGGATGAGTTTGTTCGGCTTTTAAAAGATGAAGCTCCACCCCTGGCTCGTATTGATTCAATTGAACGTCAGCCATCCAATAAATTTTTCACAGATGATAAGTTTCGCATTCAACCGAGCAATACAGGAGATCCTCGAACTGGGATAGCACCTGACGCCGCTACATGCGATTCATGCATTGAAGATATTCTTAATCAAAAGAACAGACGTTTTAGATATCCCTTTACAAATTGCACTCATTGCGGTCCAAGACTCTCTATCATTAAGACGATACCTTATGATCGATGCAATACATCAATGTCGGTGTTTACAATGTGCGAGGTATGCAATGATGAATATCATGATCCTGCTAATCGACGGTTTCATGCACAACCAAATGCTTGTCCGGATTGTGGCCCATACATTTGGTTAGAACATGCAGGAGATAAGGCATTATCTAACGATATTTTAACAAGAAAAGATGCTCTTGATAATGTTTGCGCACTATTAAAAATAGGTGCAATCGTAGCAATCAAAGGGATTGGCGGTTTTCACCTGGCTTGCGATGCAACAAACGAAAATGCGGTTAAGCGGTTACGACAACGTAAGCAGCGCTATTACAAGCCCTTCGCACTAATGGCGAGAAACATACAAATAGTAAGACGTTATTGTGAAGTTGATGTAGTCGAGAAACAGTTATTGCAATCAGCACCGGCACCGATTGTTCTTTTGAAAATGAATAAAGTTGACAAAGTCGCAGAAACAGTTGCGCCAGGACATACGCACTTGGGTTTCATGCTGCCTTATTCACCTATCCATCATTTGATTTTAAAACACATGGAGCATCCTATCATTTTGACATCCGGTAATCTTTCGGATGAACCCCAATGCATTGACAATACAACAGCGAAACAAAAACTAAATTCAATTGTTGATTATTTTCTATTTCATGATCGTGAAATCGTAAACCGAGTGGATGATTCCGTTGTCCGTATTGTTGCTAATGATATACAAATTTTACGCAGGGCACGAGGTTACGCGCCGGCACCATTAATACTGCCCGATGGATTTTCCAACTGCCCGGAAGTACTAGCCATGGGCGGAGAACTAAAGAATACATTTTGTTTTATTAAAGATGATAAAGCTATTATTTCACAACATCTTGGTGATTTAGAAAATGCGGCAACTTTTTTTGACTACCGTAAAAATATGGATCTATATCATAAGCTTTATCAAACTAAACCTGAAGTCATCGCCATTGATCTACACCCGGATTATTTGTCTAGTAAGGAAGGTAGAAAAATTAGTGAGGAGACCAGTACAACATTAAATATCGTGCAACACCATCATGCCCATATCGCCAGTTGTATGGCTGAAAATCAGATCCCGTTAGACACAAGACCTGTACTTGGTGTTGCCTTGGATGGATTGGGTTTTGGTGAAGATGGCACATTTTGGGGCGGTGAGTTTTTGCTTACTGATTATGTGAATTATGAACGGCTGGCAACGTTCATGCCGATTGCAATGCTAGGTGGCATGCAAGCGATTTACGAACCCTGGCGTAACACATATGCACATATTATCGCGACAATCGGTTGGTCGAAATATAAAGAAGACTTTAAAGATCTGGAGTTGACAAAATTCTTTGAGAGTATGCCACTCGCTACCTATGACGGCATGTTGGAGAATAAGGTCAACAGTCCCTTGGCAAGTTCCTGCGGTCGCTTGTTTGATGCAGTCGCCGCTGCTATAGGTATTTGCAGAGAACAGGTTGGTTATGAAGGACAGGCGGCAATAGAAATGGAGGCCATTGTCGATGATAGTGCCTTATATGAAGAAGATAAGACGCTGGATTATCCTTTTTCAATATCAATATTAAATGGAAAAGACATGCCCTGCATTGATCCGACCACTATGTGGCAGGCCATTCTCAAAGACATAAGCTTAAATACGCCAAAATCTGTAATGGCGGCGCGTTTCCACAAGGGTGTAGCTAAGCAAATATGTACTATAATCACAAGACTGACATCAGATAATCAGGGTAGTCGTATTATTGATACGATTGCCTTATCGGGGGGTGTTTTTCAGAATAAAATACTTACCGAGCTGATCATTATGCAGCTTAAAGCAGAACATTTTAATGTATTAACACACCGGAAATTACCCGCTAACGATGGTGGCCTATCTCTAGGACAGGCAGTCATTGCAACTGCAAGGACAATCGTAACATAACGAAAGAGGTTTAATTATGTGTTTAGGAATACCCGGGCAGATCGTCGAGATCACCGATGAAGACAATAAACTCGCTATCGTCAATGTGTCAGGTGTGAAACGGCTGATTAATATCACCTGTATTGTCGATGAGACACACCCTCCACAATCCTGTGTAGGCGAGTGGGTATTAATGCATGTCGGCTTCGCCATGAGTCGTATCGATGAAGTAGAGGCGACAAAGACTCTGGAGGTTCTAACTGAGCTCGGCGAAGCACAGCGAGAGATGGATTTAATACGCGCAAGTTCACTAAACTAAATCACTAGGTAAAACCATGTCTGAAAACAAGGCACAACTGGAGGCACTCTATCCTTTTCTCTCCGGCGATAAAAAGGAACCTCAGAAAAAAAACGAGTCGTTGCTTGAGTCTGTACGACAAAAGGCCGAGCACAGTGTCACAGTAAAACAGACATTTTTTCAGGAAAATACCCAACTCATAGTTGATACAGCCTATACCATTGCCCGGATTTACCAAAACGATGGACGACTTTTATCAATGGGTAATGGTGGATCCAGTTGTGATGCCTCCCATATTGCAGTTGAGTTTTTGCACCCTATAACGGCCGGGCGGCCAGCCCTGACTGTCATAAATCTCGTCGTCGATACTGCCATGATAACGGCCGTATCAAATGACGTGGGTGTTGATCATGTTTTTGTTCGTCAGTTAGAGGCACATGCGAAAAAGGGCGATGGGCTAATTGGTATTTCTACAAGCGGGAATTCAGAAAATTTGATTGCCGCTTTTAAACGAGCAAAGGAAATGGGACTTTATACAATAGGGCTTTCCGGGAATGACGGCGGTAAAATGGCCGAAGAAGGATTTTTAGATCATTGTCTCGTCGTTCAAACAGACAGCATCCATCGTACCCAAGAGTGCCATGTAGCCATTTATCATATTCTCTGGGATCTGGTGCATACAATCCTGGCAGATAATCGTGGTAATTTGGGGAGGTACGACTTATGAAGTACGTCGATGAATTTCGTAATCCGGAAAAAGCCAAATTTTTAATTAATGATATTAATTTATTAGTTGAACAGATCGATATCTGTAAACAGAGACCTTTGCAAATTATGGAAGTTTGTGGTGGACACACCCACACCATCTTTCGTTACGGCATTGAACAGATGTTGCCGGACAAAATAGAAATGGTCCACGGTCCCGGTTGTCCAGTTTGTGTACTCCCTATGGGTAGAGTCGATGATTGTGTTGCACTGGCAGAACACCCTAATGTGATCTTTACGACATTCGGTGATGCGATGCGTGTGCCGGGTTCAAAGAAAAGCCTGTTACAAGCCAAGGCAGAAGGAGCAGATATACGGATGATTTATTCGCCGTTAGATGCGTTAGACATTGCTAAAAAAAATCCGGATAAGCAAATCATATTCTTTGCCATTGGTTTTGAGACCACCATGCCAAGTACCGCTTTGACTGTATTGGCGGCAGAGAAAGCGGGGATCAAGAATTTTTCATTGTTTTGCAATCACATTACGATAGTCCCTACCGTCAAGGCAATTCTGGATTCTCCAGAATTGTTGTTAGATGGATTTGTTGGTCCGGGGCATGTCAGCATGGTGATTGGTAATAAACCCTATGAATTTATTTCGAAACATTACAAAAAACCTCTGGTCGTTGCCGGTTTTGAACCATTGGACATTCTACAGTCCATATGGATGTTATTGAAACAAATAACAGAAGGGCGTTGCGAAGTCGAAAATCAATATCAACGTATCGTCCCGGAAGAAGGCAATAAAGAAGCATTAGATGCGATTAATAAGGTATTCGAGTTACGCGAGTTTTTTGAATGGCGTGGTCTGGGTTCGATCGATCATTCCGGTATCAGGGTTAAAGAGGCGTATGCTCATTACGATGCAGAAAAGAAATTTTCAGTGCCTAATTTAAAGATTGCTGATCCCAAGGCCTGTCAATGTGGTGAGGTATTAAAAGGCGTAATCAAACCATGGGAATGCAAGGTCTTTGGTACTGCCTGTACACCGGAAATACCACTCGGGGCATTAATGGTCTCTTCGGAGGGCGCCTGTGCTGCCTACTTTAATTACGGGCGAATTGATCTGGCTAAACTGATTGCGCAACGAGAGGCGAAGACCGCAGTATCCACATGAGCGTGTCCGCAAACAAAATACAGAACGAGTCAAACATACGTCGCCGTAGCGGGAAAGTAAGAGGCAATATAATTACGTTGGCACATGGGAGTGGTGGCAAGGCCATGCGGGATCTGATTGATGATGTATTCCTTAGCAGCTTCGGTAATGACTACCTAACACCATTGGAAGATCAAGCAAGATTGGTATTGCACGATTTCAATCATAAAAATGACCGCTTGGCCTTTACTACGGACAGCTATGTCGTTGACCCATTATTTTTCCCTGGTGGCAACATCGGAACGCTTGCAGTCAATGGCACCATCAATGATTTAGCCGTCGGCGGGGCCAAACCTCTTTATTTAAGCTGCAGTTGTATTATTGAAGAAGGTTTCTCTGTTGAATCTTTGCGAACAATTGCTAAGGCTATGCAAGCAGCGGCTGAAAAAGCAGGCGTTTCTATCGTAACAGGTGATACCAAGGTCGTACCGCGAGGTGCAGCGGATAAACTATTTATCAACACCGCCGGCATTGGCATCATCCCCGAAAAAATCGATATTGCTGCACATCATGCTAAAGTCGGTGATGTGATCATAAGCAATGGTTATATCGGCGATCATGGTGCCGCTATTGTCGATGCTCGTGGCGAGCTTGCACTGGAAAATAAAATTGAGAGCGATTGCCAACCACTCAATGGTTTAATTGAAAGAATGATCGAAGTATGTCCTGTTATCCATTCCCTGCGTGATGCAACACGCGGTGGCATCGCTACTGTATTAAATGAATTTGCCCAGGCGAGTGATTTGTGTATGTTAATTGATGAAACCTCTATACCGATTCGGGAAGATGTTAGAGGCATGTGTGAAATCCTGGGATTGGATCCTTTATACCTGGCGAATGAAGGTAAACTCATTGCTATCGTCCCGGGTGATCATGCTGAATCCTTATTGGCAGCAATGCGACAGCATCCAGCGGGTCAAGACAGTGCAATTATCGGAGAGGTAAAATCATCTCCAAACGGTGTTGTGGTATTGTCAACTTTGTTTGGTGGTGAACGTATCGTGGACATGCTTGTAGGCGAACAGCTACCACGTATATGTTGAGGTGTTCTTGAGAGGCAAACACGATGGGGGTAATCAATGGACAAACTATCGAGATTGCCGATCATGGAGAAATTCAGTTACTCAGCTATGCAGGATTACTTGACTATCATAAAGGTGATTCGATATGGGGATTAAGTGTTGCCTTTCGTGCACTACAGCTGGCGGCAAGTCTATTTTCAAGAGAAAGCCTATGGGATCGTAAGGATCTGTTTGTTATAAGCAGCCATCCGGGACCGGGAGTACGTGATGCCATTGAATATGTCACACACTGTATCAGCCAGAAACGGTTCAGTTTGGCTGAAGAAATAATGCATGAAGAAAAATGCACCAGTGTAATGAAATTTGAATGGAAAATAAATTATGGTATCCATACACAGCTTATAACTCTTCGAGATGATTTTGTGCCAAACGAATTTTATGAGTTACTGGACAGACTGAATACCGAACAAGAAACATTAGAAGATAAAAAATATTTTAATGAGTTTAAAGCCTCTTTGGTGGATAAAATATGGCATAAACCAATCACATCCAGTTACCTGGTTAACAATAATACGGTTAAAGATAGTGTGAAAGAATGTGTATAAATGTATAGGTGATATTACTATGAAACTGATTTTATATGAGGGGCACCAAGTTGAAAATTGCAACAGTAGGTAAAGGCGGTTCAGGTAAAACAACTTTGACGGGGACTTTGGCCAGAATATTAGCTGAAGGATGTACAAAAATCCTTGCCGTCGATGGTGATCCAAATCCTAATCTGGCATTAACCCTGGGTATCACCAGAGATGATGCCGATAAAATTACCTATATCCCGCCGAGCATTATGGAGGTCAAGGAAGAAGCGGACGGGAAACGTAAGCTTCACATGACGCTATCTGAAGATGAATTGATTAGCACCTATGGTGCAACGGCACCAAGCGATATTGATCTAATCGTTATGGGCAAGCCAGCAGATGGCAGTGCGGGAAGCGGTTGTATGTGCGCCTCACATATGGCGGTGCGCGGACTTATTGCCGAAATGAGTGGCTATAGCGAATATACGGTAACCGATATGGAAGCCGGATTAGAGCACCTGAAGCGGGGGACTGCACGAAATGTCGACATCATGCTGATCGTGACCGAGGCGTATTATCGATCACTTGAGGCTGCGGCCAGAACCTATCTCCTGGCCAGGGAACTGGAAATTCCTCATATCTACGTCATTGCTAATAAGGTTAAAAATAAATCTGATCAAGCAGTAATAGAAGAATTCTGTGACAAGCATGATATGCCGATTATCGGTATCGTCCCCGCTGAGGAAAGATTTATGGAGGCTGAACGTCAAGGCAAAGCACCAATTGACTTTGATCCAGAATGTGCCGGTATAGTTGCAGTTCGTGATATCGTCGAGAAGCTTAGGAAACTGGAAATCACAGAAGAAGTTGTCCCTCAACACTTGCCTGCACGTAAAAGAGCCAAGCCCCCTGCATGCGGCCCTAAGAGCGGCTTACAGGAAAGTTAAGCTAATAAATATCCCAAAACTCTAAATGTTAATACTGGTGCCGCGTAATTATCGTTAGTTCTAAAGGTCGCTAATACTGAATTTGATTGGCACCCTTACTCGACTTTCAATTGGCTTACCATTGCGAGTCCCCGGTTTGAACTGCCACTTCTCCTCAACCGTAGCCAGTGCGCTTCCGTCCAACAGGAAATAACCGGATGATTGCGAGAGTTCAGCTTCCTTGACCTTACCATCAGTGCCGACCAGTATAGTAATGATGACTGTCCCTTCTTCACCGAGGTCGCGTGATCGGCTAGGATAGGGTGGCTTGGGAATGAGGTGATAGAGTGGAATAGCGATTGTTTCTGTTTTCACCGGTACAGTGATCTTTTTCTTCTTAGCCAAGTCGAAGGTGCGTAGATCAGAAAAAAATGGGTTACTTCCGGTGTCAACCCCGGAATCTTTTTCCCCAGATTGATTTGTTGATTTACTTATGTCCGTGGTGTCCGTTGTTTCAGAATTTGATGATTCTTCAGCGTTAGGGGTATTCATTGCCGTTGTTAGATCGTCAATTTGATGGATGGGGTTGTCGGATTTCTTTAAGGGCAGACTGGACTCGCGGGGCGTAGATTCTGCTTCACTGAATTGACTCGGTTCAATTTTAGAAACGGGCGATGTTGAATCAGATAATTCAGTATTATCTATATGCTCTATCTGCGTTATTGATGTTTCTGGTTCCTTCAAAGTTGGTTCAGGTTCGACTAGTTTTTCAATTTTGTTGATTTGGGTGTCTAATTCCTCCGTGGGTTGATCTGCTGCTGTCAGTTCCACCTCTATATGATCAACTTTTGACGATTCTGTTTCGGTGGGTTCGGGTGACTTACTATTTTCTATGGGTGGGTATGCTTCAGAATATAAAATCGACTCAACGGCTTTAACTCCAGCAAGCGAAGAGTCTTCTACGGATGTTGGTGTAGCCGGCTGCGATAAGCTTGCTACGGTGACCCAAAGTGGTCCACTTTCCCCGGCCCCTGATTGTCCCATTTGTATATCCCCGAAATAGGCTATACCGGTATGAATTAATATCGATAATGTCAGGGCCAGAACAGACTGTAGGTGATCAATCACTTTGTGTTTCCTGCGTAATAGCGACTTTCTTGTCGGTGGCGATGGTAAGGCCGTAAATACCTGTCTTGTGGGCGATGTCCATTACCTTGATCAGTAGATTGACGTGTGAGTCACGGTCCACCTTGACATATAAGCCTACATCCGGCCGGGCGGCTTTTGCCTTGGAGAGGATCGCATCTAGGCCGGTGAATTGCACCTGTTGCTCGTCTAAATAAAGATCACCTTCCCGGGTAATGGTGATTGTGAGGAGTTCTGACATCTCCGTTTTAGCTTCACTGGACTCAGGCAGATTAACAGGCAATCCTGTCTTCTGTGTCAAGAACATAGAGGCGTAGATAAAGGCGATCAAGACCAGAAACACAATATCGATAAGCGGCAGTATTTCAACATGGGGTGTCTTCGCATCGATATAAGGATGTAGAAGCTTCATGGATAATTTTCACATAAGAAGTTCAATTTTTATGTCAGCTAACCACCAATTTTTATAGCTCGTTCAAGTTCGGTACAACGAATTTCTATCTCGTAATGGAGTTTCTTGGCACGCGATTGAAAAATGGCGAAGGCAATAAGACTTAACATTGCAATAGCAAGGCCGAAGGCCGTTGTAATTAGTGCCTCAGCAAGACCACCACTGGCAGCAATCGGATCAACCATTGAATGATCACCGAGTAGGCTAAATGATTCGATTATCCCCAAAACAGTGCCGAAAATACCAAGCAACGGTGCCAGTGAGACCATGATCTCCAGGATGCCTTGATACTGGATCATTCGATCAAGTTCAAGCTTCGCGGCCAACTTCATTTCCCACCCGGCAATACTGCGATCATTCTCGATACCAACCAGCAGGATCCTGCCAATGACATCCTGTTTTATCTCATTAAGATCGGCTGGGTTACTTCCAGGCTGGTTACTACGACAAAACTTGGCAATCAGTTCCAGCCGCCTGCCGTTTCGAAGTCTGAGCCAGAATAATATCCTGTCAATAATAATCGCAAGGGTAATGACCGAGCAGATTAGTAGTGGGTACATCACTGGCCCACCTGCTTGAAAGATACTGATCATTTCGATCTATTCTTCAAATCTGAATCAGTGCAGAACGATGTGATTCTTAAATGAGAAACCTGTATAAAAATCGATAACATCAACCTCATCTCTATATATTCCTGTTATGAACCATCAAATGGTCTATTGGCTGGACGAACCAAAATTCACACGAATTCCACCAAAGACAGCCCTAGGTACCTGTGGGAAACCGGCAATAGTTTCATAATCGTCATTGGTAATATTATCAATATCGACAAACGCCTCAGCATATCTTGTCAATTGATAGCCTAGATGTAGATCAGCCACATAATAATTTGGCAAATCTACAGTAACCCCGCTTACTGCATCTATGGAATCGGCGGCATAACGTGACGTCAGGGTCACACGGAATGGCCCTCGGAGGTATTCCAAACCAATATCCACGGTCTGGTTTGGAGCTTGTGTTATTTGGTCAATATCCATGACTGCCACACCGAGAAATGCAGTTAGGTTATCAAGCAGACGAAAATCCAAAGAAGATTCGATTCCCCAGTGCTCAAATTCACCCGTATTTGCCAGGACGCCCGTCAGTGGTCCTGTCGACTGGGTAACTAAAAGATTAACGCCCTGCATATGCCAGGCGGCAATATCAAACACCACGCGAGAAAAGGTTTTGTTGAGACCAATCTCTGCCTCCCAGAAATCTTCTGGAGCAATGTCCGGATTTATTGTCGTGATACTAATATCAGGGGCACGTGGCACACGATAGCCTTCACCCCAACGTGCTCTGAGCGCGAGCGTACTATCAAATTTATAGACGACGCCGATCTCGGGTGAGATATCGCTATCATAAGATGGGCTTTCTGTATACCGGACGCCACCATCAATGAGAAAGTTACCATACGACCAGGTAAAGGCACCATAGGGACTATAAAATTCCTCATTTCTTTTTGTTCGTACGCCACCGATTAGTCTTTTATCGTCATAGGTCACAGCGTCAAAGCCAATGGTTGCCGTTTTACCAGTACCCAGCAACCAGGTGTGTTTACTACGCAATCCATATTCGTCTTCATCAAACCTTTCAACCCCGGTTACTGCACCACCACCACTGCGCAGAGAGTCGACAACATTCTTACTCCAGTAAAGCGCTAACAGACTGCTGGAGTTGGCCGTACGGCGATCCAATGTTACTGCTGCATTGGTTGGATCCTGAGTGGATTTTGCCAAGCTAGGTGTAGCTGTCGTTCCGGGATTTTCGATCTCTGCAGTTGTTTGGCCAACCCTGAATCCTAATTCCCATTCAGGATTTAAAAAATACGCACCTTTTAAATTGATGGTTCTTGCGACGAATTCAGAATTGTCTCTGTCACCATCGGTCCGGCGAAAGGTATTACCCGCTACAAAATAACCATTCTCACCTCTATACGATAGTCGGCTTTCTTGCTGAATAGTATCAAACCTCCCGTAGGAAACTAATACATCGGCATTCGTGCCTAATTCTTGTGGAACGACGGTATATAAATCGATTACGCCACCAACAGCACTGGCACCGTGCAATACACTGGAACTTCCTCGCGTGATTTCAATGCGGTCGATCATGTCTGGGGTATACGAATCATACAGGGGATGAAAGTGGTTATTGACCTGTTGCGGAATGCCGTCGACGAAGACTGCGACACGTTCCCGATTCAAGCCACGAATTTTTGTGGCGCTGCCACCACCCATAAAACCAAGATTTTCCCTTCTGTTTATCGTGACGCCTGGAATCATAGAAAACAGGACGTCGTTTATATTCATGAAATGCTGGCCCTCCATCTGGTGTTTGCTGATGATGGTGACGGACTTGGAACGCTCCGCCTGTGACGGGACCGTTACCTCAACAGTTTCCAGCAGAGGTGCATCCTCGCTTTCGGTCTGTTCCTCGGCATAACTGAGTTGTGGAATCATCACTAAAGTTGACATGGAAATTAAGAAAACGCATACAGGCAATAACCTTACGTTTGAAGCTGTCATTCCCCCTCATCCTACAATTTTTTGTTATTCACTCATTATTTAGTTGAAAGATTAACCTTAGGTCAAAGATTAGTTAAAGATTAACCTTAGGTCAAAGATTTAGTATAGTTAGTGATGGCAAATCTTATGCCAAAATTATTGAATTTAATTATTTTCAATGAATACAATGAGTTATATTAATTTCAAATCATTGGAGAAATTCTTCAAGAAATTGTTAGCTAAATTAGTAAAGTTAGTTTTCAATTTTGATAACCATCTTTATATTTTTGGCGCAATTAGCCATTTGTAATCATCGGATATTTTCTGCAGGACTTACAAAATTCTCAAAGGTTTGAGTCTTAAGCAATGGAAGTGAATTCAGCTTAAGCTTGATATCAATGTTCAAATCAAAGCAATAAAATTAAGCTTGACCTTGCTATCATCAAATATAATACTTATTAACAATAGACAAAAATATCCTCCTCCTGGACAACATTAAGTTAAGGGGCATTGAAATGAAAAAACTGACGTTTGCCGATGTTGCGCGCATTTATCTGATCACGCTTGGAATACTCAGTTTCTGGTTTATGATAAAGATGGCAGTGGCAGAGCCACTCTGCACCGGTTGCTCTGTCACCCTTGTTAAGTGGGCCATACCCCGGGCTGAAATATTGACGTTCGCCTGGATGGTTGCCGGCGCAGGAACATTGTGGTATTACCGGAAGGGTCTCTCTGCCTTCTTTACGCGGTATCTATGGTTCCCACGGAAAGTAGTCGCTACGGCTCATAACCAGATAGAGGATTAGCAGATCGCCGACTAGATTCAGAATTTTTGTCTCAGGCTGGGGGGATCATTCACCCGCCAGCGTTCGATATTGGTGATTTCAAATCGATAATCGGTGTTCCATCGATTCCGCCCAGCCCCACATACGTGAAGATGGTTAACTCCAACTTCAAGTAGTTCAACACGGCTTATACCGATCAGATTTGGCCGTTAAGGACTTCGGTTTCGAAATACACCGATCATTTCCTTATTGCGACCACCACCCGGATAAACTCTTAGTACTTCGCGATCTGCCTTGTGTAACCAATAGAGCACCACTAACTGTTTCATATCCTGCATACCCGTCAGGCCAAGATAATATTCCGGAAATATTTCCAGTGTGGCTTTTTGCATTTTGTGCTTACCCTGAACTGGTGGATCTTGCGTGGTCTTCAAACTGGAATGGACAACGCCTATTATCTTCAACAGCGAGTCTATTTTATCGATCATCTTTCAATTTAGAAGGCAAGCAAAAAGTAGTTGTGTTATCAACGCGGACCCATGGTTGTTTTCCTTTAATATCCTAGGGATCAGAATCAAATGGATACTGCTTCAAACCATGAAGAATACCCACCGTTCCAATAACGATATTTGCCATAAGCTAATCCCAACTAAATCTAGATGAACTTCAGTATAAGCACTCTTGTATTTGCCTATCTGATTTCCAGTGCAATATTTTTGTCCAGACTACGCTCGGCCATCTTCATCATTGCATCCATCAAGCTTACAAAGTCAGGTTCCATTTCGTCACGATATTGATTTAGATGAGTAAGATCACGCAGCAAGCCAATCGCACTGGACAACATCGGACAGGGGTCAATCTCAATGGGCAGATAGGTGCCGCATTCGCAGGGATTGAGGAAGTGGGGATAGGCTGACCTTGCTGCATCATCCATCTGCTCGATGGAGATGTTGTCACACTGATAGACATAGACAGTCCCTTGCGTCAGTTTTTTGGCTACCCATAGTTTGAAGCGATTGAAGGTCTCATGATCACATGTTGATATTTTCTCATCACCCACGATCAAAAAAAGTGCATGCTCATTTTTGATCGAAGCTGAATTTAACTGATCATTGAGGTCTTGTTTTAGCGATTCCATCTATTATTAAAATTTTACAGCCTCGTGTTGAGCGCAGTTTGTTTCATTTAAGTAATTGTCGATCCACGTTAAAACCATTTGCATTGCCTCTTCTATGGCAGCGGCGACAGGAGGACTCAAACCGATCCTGAGATCGTCAATCTCCTCTGGTTCACAGCCAATAATCCGAATCGTCTCCGGTAAACGATCAATATGCGTCAGAAAATTTAACGCCCGCATGGGAGTTGCATAATGAGTATCGGAAAAATAATCACGCAATTCATGGACGCTCAAATCTGACATATCGGGGAATACGGGTTCAAGCATATAAAGACGTCCTGGAGTTCCATTATTTTTGTAAGCGTCCAGTATTACTAATGCATTGTAACCGTACATCAATTCCTGGATCAGGCTCATCCCGCCGATACCAGTTTCTATTACCTTGACAGTTTGCGATAAGTCCTCACTTTCCATTAATCTATGGGCAAGTTCAATTCCAAATCCATCATCGCCCTGTAAGACATTGCCGACCCCGGCAACGAGTATCTTTTGATCAGGAACTTTCATGTTCATCAAAAAGTAGGTAGTTTTGGTGTGAAATCCATATCAATACCGACCATAACTGAACCTTCATCTGTTACTTTAACCGGATAGCAATCAATCTCCCCCGCACCGGCAATACGTGTTCCTTGACGCACATCGTACAAACAACCAGGATGATTGGGGCAGGACAAGGTATAGCTGTTTAGTATTGCCTGCTCAAGACTGGCACCGTCTTGAGCACATTGACTTGCGAGCGCAAAAAATTCATTTTCGACCCGGCAAAGGAGGATTAATCGGTCATCTATTTCCAAGGCTCGCAGAGCACCAGGCAGCAAATCTTCTTTATCATTTAGCGCAGGAACCCAGTGAGGATACAAAGAGGTCTTTGGAGTCTGTTCTTTTTCCATGGGCATGACTTTAATCGGTATGTTTGGGAAATTAACCTTGGGCTTGTCTGCAATTTGTTCCGTATCCTGTTCTGCTTCCGCTGGTAATAAATCATAAAGCTCCATCAAAGTATGGATCGCGGGATCAGTCACGACCTGTTCCAGCACGCCTTCTTTAAATAACCTGACCAGGCGCCATAAACCCTCACGATGGATGGTGTCTATACCGGCAAGTAATTCAAATACCTTGTCCTTGACCTCCGGCAGTGGCAGTTCTTCCATTTCCTGGATCAGTTCATTGACATAACACAGGAGTTCGTCCCACTCATCG
>CAYRXP010000017.1:0-14531 GCA_964428145.1 uncultured Enterobacteriaceae bacterium | reverse complement strand
CCATCTTTTTACCTGAAGGATAAAGTGTTGCGTTGACCAGTTGAAATCACCGTATAAAGCGGACATTCAAAGAAACTCTTCACTGTGAAATAACTACCGCCTTGCCTTCCCCTCTGGGATCACTGGCTGCAAATACTTGATTGATTTTTTTGTCCCATAGAATGGCTTGCATGTTTCCATAACGTCGGTTTTTTTCACTCAAAACATGTCCACGCTTTTCAAGTGCACGTTGTTGCAAAATGCCAAGCCCACCTTTTTCAAACTGCACCTCATCTGGAAGATATTGGTGATGATAACGTGGAACTGATACCCATGAATTTGGCAGATATCCATCGGCAAAATCAAGAATGCCGAGCAGCACCATGCTGATAATGCGACTACCTCCGGGCGTACCTAAAATTCCTACTCTGGACTCTGTCTCGATAAACGTCGGTGACATGCTTGAAAGTGGGCGTTTGCCTGCCTCTATGGCATTCGCCTGATCGCCTATCAGACCGTATGCATTCGGTATCCGCGCTTTGGCTGAAAAATCATCCATTTCATTATTCAACAGGATGCCTGTCCCTGGAATAACAAAGCCCGAACCAAAGGGCAGGTTAATACTGAGTGTTGCTGAGACCCTGTTACCTTCTTCATCGATCACCGAGAAATGCGTCGTTTGCGTGCCAGCCTGTTGGGAAACAGGGATATCCCCCAACACTGAACTGGGTGTTGCCCGTTCCGGATCGATAGTGATAGCCAACCCTTCGATATAGTCTTTATCCAACAGTCTTTGTTCTGGAATATTGATGAAATCCGGATCGCCCAGATATGCAGCGCGGTCTCTATACGCACGTCGCATTACTTCGATAATAATATGTTTTTTATCTGTATCATCAGCCGATTTTAGATCGAACCCTTCAAGCATGGTAAATATCTGGGCCAGTACGATACCTCCAGATGAAGGTGGCGGCGCAGATATAACACGCAAGCCTTTATAATTAAAAACCACAGGCTCACGCTCGATGATTTTATATGAGCTTAAATCTTTTGTACGCCAGATCCCGCCATTATGACGTATGTTTTCCACCATACGTGCAGCCAGACCACCGGTATAAAAATAGGTCGTGCCATGCTTCGCTATCTGCCTTAAGGTCTCTGCCAAATCTTTCTGGATAATTTTAACTCCCAATCCAGGGATTTGATTCTCATCAAGAAAGATGGCGGAAGTTGATGGATATGACTGCATAATTTTCAGTCGATAAGTTGCCAATTTCTGGTAACGCTCTGTCACAGGAAAACCCTGTTCGGCAAATCTAATCGCAGGTGTCAAAGTTTCTCTTAAGGACAGACGGCCATAATTTTTTGCTAAATGCTCCAGGCCGGCTGGCACGCCGGGTATCCCTGCGGCCCTTGGCCCATTAATGGATGCCCCTTTTATGACGTCACCATTTTTATCCAGGTACATGTCTTTGGTTGCCGATGATGGCGCAACTTCTCGTCCATCAATCATGATTTGTTTGCCGTCTACTGCGCGGTGCAATAACCAGAAGCCACCGCCACCCAGACCAGAACTATATGGCTCGACGACAGCGAGTGCGGCAGTTATGGCAATGGCAGCATCAAAGGCATTACCTCCTGCTTGAAGGATTTCTACACCTGCATCGGTTGCATAGGAGTGCGCTGTTGCAACAGCAGCGTTGGGAGGTGTTTGTGCCTGAAGTGGTGAGATAGCAAACAGACATGGGGAAAACAGACATAGAGCATTAACAAAATATCGAATGACGATTTTCATTAAATGATAATATTTTTATTGTTTAGTTTTTACAGTCTAATTTTTATTTTGGAAATTTCCTGGCAAGCGCTGCCAGCACATCTTTGTTCACAAACTGGCTAACGTCCCCGCCCAATGATGAAATTTCCCTTACCAAACTGGATGAGATAAAACTTAAATGTTCGGCAGGTCTCAAAAATATGGTTTCTGCTTCTGTATACAACTTCCTGTTCATGCCAGCCATCTGGAATTCGTGATCAAAGTCGTCGGCGGCCCTGATGCCGCGCACGATGACCTTTGCCTCCAGATCACGTGCAACATCCGTCACCAGCTTGTCAAAGCTACATACTTCGATATTTCCCACGGATGACAATACAGTCTTAGCCAGATCAATTCTTTCGTCCGTTGAGAATAAAGTATTCTTGCCAGTGCTATCTGCGACAGCAAGAAATACCTTGTCAAACATTCTGGAGGCCCGAGTAACAATGTCGACATGGCCGTGCGTAATGGGATCGAACGTGCCTGGATAGATGGCTGTTATTTTCATTAAATCAGTCTGCTGCTGTTTTTAACAGCATATAGTGTACCTGACCAGCTTTCGCATGTTTAATCACTTCGACATTTTTTTCTGGCTGCCACACTCTTTCACTTTCCACATAGAATAATGTTTGCACATTGACACAGCCAGATTTGGCCAAAAGCAGCATGCTCTGTTCAATCAGGTTGTTACCGAAGGGGGGGTCGATGAATATAATATCGAAGGGTTGTTTTGCACCTTGAACCCACTGCAGGGCATCCGCCTCATGAACAACAATCTCGTCAGCACCCAGTATTTTGAGTGCTTCTCGCAGGATTTCGGAAACTTTTCTATCCTGCTCCACAAGTACTGAACTCTCAGCACCACGAGAAACAGCTTCTATCCCCAAGGCACCTGAACCAGCAAACAAATCCAGGCATTTCGCACCAACAATATAGGGCTGTAGCCAGTTAAATAAGGTCTCTTTTACCCGATCAGGTGTTGGCCGCAATCCAGGTACGTCGGCCACGGGAATTTTTCGTCCGCGCCAACTGCCTCCGATAATACGAACCTTGCTGGCCTGCTTCAGCTCGAACCTCCAGAATAAGTGGCTTCTTGAGACTTTTCTTTTGGAGCATTCTCATCTGCCCCATATTCTTCTGACCCCTTCTCGCCTGATCTTGGCCCGACCATCACAGTGACAAATGTCTCTGGCGATAAACGGCGCTTAAAAGCATCCTTGATTTGATCGACAGTCACCGCATTCACATTCGCGTTAAATGTTTCAAGATAATTCTTTGGCAAGCTGTAAAAACCGATCATGCCAATATAGCCAATAATCTTGCTATTACTGTCTAACCTTAGCGGGAAACCTCCGGTAATATTTTTCTTTGAAGCTTCCAGCTCGGCCTCGGTCGGACCATTGTCGATAAATATTTTCAGATGCTCCTGCAATACCGAAAGTGCTTCTTCAGTCTGGTCTGCCCGAGTTTGTAGACTGGCGGTAAAGGTTCCATTTTCACGCATGGGAGAAAAATAACTGTTCGCGCTGTAGGATAATCCGCGTTTTTCCCGAATTTCTTCAAACAGCCTGGAGACCATGCCCCCACCACCAAGCACATGGTTCCCCACGTAAAGTGGAAAATAGTCCACATCACCACGCTTTAACCCCGTCTGCCCCAGAAGGATATGGGTCTGTGTTGAAGGATGATCAATTCGCACTGTTGCAGGTTTTTCTAGCGCCTGCACTGTTGGAATTGCTTGTGGCTTTTCACCAGTAGGTAATTCCTTAAGCAATTTTTCAACCATTACCTTTGCTTGAGTTTTCGTCAAATCACCGACAATTGCTATGGTTGCATTTTTTGAAACATAATATCTTTTGTGAAATTCAACGACGTCACGGCGTTGCAATGTATTGATGCTTTCCTCCGTCCCTGAACCTGGCACGGCATAGGGATGCCCTTTAAATACTTCTGCAAAAAAGGCATCTTTTGCCAACGTACCCGGGGATTGCTGCTTATTGCGAATACCAATCAAGGTCCTGTTTTTTTGTCTCGTCAAGGCATCTTCTGGAAAATCAGGTTTCACCAATACGCGTGCAAGATTTATCAAAGCGGGATCTAATATCTCTGGATCAGACAGGCTACGAAGACTCACAGAGGCAGAATCATAGCCTGCACTTCCGCCATAGTTTGCTCCCAGATCATCAAAGCCCTGACTGATTTGGTCCGCTGAAAGTCCTGCGGCACCCTCATCCAGCAAACTATTTGTCAGCGCAGCCAGACCAGCATGATTTCCGTTACGCGCACTACCCGCATCAAAAATAATCTGGATATCAACAATGGGGAGCTCGTTTGCCTCGACGAAATAAACATTCGCACCTTTTTCAGTTTGCCAATTTTGTATATCTGGTACAGCTAAAGCACGAGATGATATTAAAAACAGAAGGAAGAATATTCTAAAAAATATCACCTTGGAAAATATTACTCCTGAAAATATTACCTTGAGAAATATCATCTTAGTGACCATAACCAAACTCTCCTGGGCTTGCTCTTGGGGTTGCCTTGTCTAATGGCTGAGGATCAAGCACCGCGACTGTCAGTCGATCATCTTGCAAATATTTCCTGGCGACGGCCTGAACCTGTTCTGCAGTAACTGCCTTAATAGACTCGACATATTTTTCTGCCTCTTCCCAGGATAAGCCTACCGTTTCAAAGATACCTATTATCATTGCCTGATAAAAAACGGAATCACGCTCAAAGACATCATTAGATACAACCTGCGCCTTAATTCGCGCCAGCTCATTTTTACTGACAAGATTGTTTTTTAGGTCTTCAATCTCTTCGCGCACAGCTGCTTCAAGCTGAACAACGGTATGATTTTGCGCGGGGGTACCGCTGATTGTAAATAAATGATCAAGCCGTGCTGAAAAATTGTATCCCGCACCTACTGAAGCTGCGACCTCTTTGCCACGAACCAGATGGCTAGAAAAACGGGCGCTGCTGCTACCATCCAGAACGCTGGCCAACACCTCTAGCGCGTAGGGTTCCCATTCAGGCACCTGCTCGGGTTGATCCATGGCTGTCTTTAATACCGGAACTTTATAAGCCATCAATAGATAGGGTAATTCTGCTGGTCTTTTGACCGTAATACGTTTGATACCGTTTTGTGCCACTTCGGAGTACCGAGTTGCGTTAACAGGCTTTCCTGCCGGTAAGGGACCAAAGTATTTTTTTGCCAACTGATAAACTTCTTCAGCCTTCACATCGCCTGAAACAACCAAGGTTGCATTATTAGGTGCGTACCACTGTTGATACCATTCGCGCAGATCATTGGCAGTCATATCGTTGAGATCGTTCATCCAACCAACGATCGGGTGCCCATAGGGTCCCGTCTGAAAGGCGGTAGACATTGCGACTTCATAAGTAAATGACTGAGGCTTATCTTCGGTTCTCCATCGACGTTCTTCCTTAATCACCTCAATTTCCTTAATAAATTCATCTTCCAATACAATAAGGTTGCGCATGCGGTCCGCTTCCAGTTGCATGCTGATTGGCAAGCGAGAACTCTCCAGTGTCTGGAAATAGGCCGTGTAGTCTGCGCCTGTGAAGGCATTTTCCCGGCCACCATTTTCTGAAATAATGCGGGAAAACTCGCCTGTCGCATATTTTTCTGTACCTTTAAACATCATATGCTCAAGGGCGTGAGAAATACCTGTCATGCCCTCATGCTCATAACTCGCTCCTACCTTGTACCACACCTGTGATACCACCACGGGCGCGCGATGGTCTTCCTTGACAAGAATTTTGAGTCCATTATCCAATTCATATTCCTGAACATTGGCGACGGCAATAACAGAAAACAGACACAGGCCTGTACTTAATAAAACATTGATTAATATTCTATTGTTCGGGGATAACTTCACACACATTTCTCCATTTTTTAGGAACTTCGCTAAGGATACTGAAATTAAGCCGGGATTGAAATTTCAACACGTGATTAGAGCTTAATTCTCTTTAGTAGTTCGATAGCGGTTAATGATAGGATAATGCCGCCTAAACCCAGAGTTTTAAATATAGAGCATTAAGCAAAAAATGTTTGGATTTAAAAAGCCCAAAGCACCACACCAGCAAACTGCAGATCAAACAAACCTTTTTAGCAGCTTGAAAACAGGCTTAAGCAAAACACAGGCAAATATATTTGGCGGTTTTGGCGATCTGCTACAGGGCAAAAAAAATATAGATGCAGTTTTTCTGAATGATTTGGAAGAACGATTACTTATTGCGGATCTGGGTATTCATGCAACAACAGAGATTATTGATGCTCTACATTCTTCAATAAAACGTAATGAAATGAGCGATCACGATCGGCTTCGCGAAACGCTTGGCACAATTATGACGGGCATACTCAATCCCGTACAACAACCATTAACCATCCCCGCCGACAAGCCAGGGCCTTTTGTGATTCTTCTAACCGGTGTAAACGGTGCGGGAAAAACAACCACAGCAGGCAAGCTTGCCAGCTATTTTGGAAATCAGGGTTACAGTGTCATGCTGGCAGCAGGGGATACATTTCGTGCTGCTGCGATAGAACAATTACAAACCTGGGGAGAAAGAAATAATGTTCCGGTGGTTGCTCAACATATGGGCGCTGATTCTGCCGCCGTTATTTTTGATGCCTTACACTCAGCCAGGGCAAATAACATAGATATACTCATTGCTGATACAGCAGGCAGGCTCCACACCCAGAATAACCTGATGGATGAGCTTAAAAAAATTCATCGGACTATCGGTAAATTTGATGACACATTGGCTGTTGAAAATATCCTTGTGCTAGATGCCGCAACTGGCCAGAATGCACTTTCTCAAGCAAAACAGTTTAACGATGCAATAGGGATTGACGGGATTGTCTTGACAAAACTTGATGGCACAGCTAAAGGCGGCGTTATCTTTGCGTTGGCGCTTGAAGCCGGGATACCCATTCGGTTCATCGGTGTCGGCGAGCAATTGGACGATCTCCATGCATTTGTAAGTACTGCATTCGTTGATGCTTTACTTGAATATCAATAATGATCCGCTTCAATAACGTTCATATGCAATATCGGGGCGGGTATCTGGCCCTGAAGAATATTAATCTACATATTGAACAGGGTGCCATGGCCTTTATTGCGGGCAGATCCGGTGCAGGCAAAAGTTCAATGTTAAGGCTCATCGCATTAATGGAAAGGCACAGCCGCGGACAAATTATTATCAATGGCCAAAACCTTGAGCGTGTCAGAGATAGCCGAATTCCTTATTATCGAAGAAATATCGGCTTTGTTTTTCAGGATCATCGGCTGCTCCGTGACCGCACCGTTTTTGACAATGTCGCACTCCCTCTGGTTATTGCCGGACACAGACATACAGAAATACGTAAGCGTGTGAGTGCTGCACTGGACAAGGTCGGTTTGCTAAAAAAAGAAAGCGTACACCCA
Organism: uncultured Enterobacteriaceae bacterium; assembly: GCA_964428145.1. GTDB lineage: Bacteria > Pseudomonadota > Gammaproteobacteria > Eutrophobiales > Eutrophobiaceae > SMWN01. Next base: position 7,289 of record CAYRXP010000017.1, on the reverse strand, counting down.
ATGACCTTATCTGCGGGGGAACAACAAAGAGTTGGGATTGCACGGGCAGTGGTACATCGGCCTTTGCTACTCCTTGCTGATGAACCTACAGGTAACCTTGATCCGGCGCTTTCTCTGGACACCATGAAACTATTTGAACAATTTAACCAGGTCGGCGTGACCGTACTGATCGCCAGTCACGATATGGAAATGATCAAAAAAATGCGTAAACGCATTATCACACTACGTGAAGGCAGAATTCCTACCTACTTTGGCAATACATCAGCTAGTGAAAAATCGGACTAGCCATTAAAGATAAACAAGTGATGAGAAGCAAGGCTCAAAATAATCCAGGTATGTTACTCAGGGCATGGCTGCTTCTACATGCCCAGTCTTTTATATACAGTCTAGGACAGTATTATCGAAATCTATTGACCAGTATTCTGACGACTGCTGTCATTGGAATTTCCCTGGCCTTACCCGGTGGTTTTTATTTGTTACTGGAAAACGCACATCAGATCACTGCTGGATGGGATGATTCCCTTCAGATAACCGCTTTTTTAAAGCCTGATGTTAATGATGCGATTGCAACTGAGCTTGTTGGACGTTTACTGGAAAATAAGAACATTGAAGAGGCAAAGCTAATCAAACGTGATCAGGTGCTGGCTGAATACAAGGAATTGTCCGGGTTCTCGGAAGTCATCGACATCCTTGATGAAAATCCTTTGCCTTCAATCATTATTATTAAACCAAAATTGATGACTCTTCCTGATGGTATAGATCACCTTATTATTGAATTTATAAGCAGCCAGCCAGAGGTAGAAATTGCGCAATACGATCAACAATGGGTAAAACGGTTGTACGGGATCATCGATATCATCCAACGCTGTATCATACTCTTCTCTGTTTTAATCGGTTTTGGTGTTTTACTCATCGTCGGCAATACGATACGCATGGCCATCTACAATCATCGTGATGAGATAGAGATCACCAAACTTTTCGGCGCAACCGACTATTTCATCCAAAGACCTTTCCTCTATACAGGGTTCTGGTATGGCCTGAGTGGCGGTATGGCTTCCTGGGCCTTGCTAACAATCACGCTGCAGTTTCTTAAACAACCGGTCGACAGGCTTGCGAAGCTATATGCCAGCGAATTTAGCATCTCTGCATTGTCCGGCACGGAGACCATGATCATGCTCCTCTTCGGCGTATTTCTTGGGGTTTTCGGATCCTGGATTTCAGTCCAGCGCTACCTAAAAACCATAGAGTTAAATTAAATAACATATATATCAATGACTTAGAAAATATCTGCTTTCTGCTGCTTCACCAGGGAACTCTTGTATGACATTAGCACTCTCACTCTATGAGTGCTAAAATAACAGCAGATCATCGGGAGAATAAATCAAAACATGAGCAATACCATGACAATGCCAATCGCACTAAGCGCCGGATCGCTGGAGAGTTTTTTCCAGAGCGTCAACAAGATCCCCATGCTCAGCGCAGAGGAAGAACGCATGTTAGCAGAGCGCTACAGCAAACATGGCGATATCGACGCAGCGCGTCAGCTGGTCATGTCTCACCTTCGTTTTGTGGTCAAGGTTGCAAGGGGATACAGTGGCTACGGATTGCCCCAGGCAGATCTTATCCAGGAGGGTAGCGTTGGCTTAATGAAGGCCGTAAAGCGCTTCGATCCCTCCATTGGCGTTCGTCTCGTTTCGTTTGCTGTACATTGGATTCGGGCTGAGATGCACGAGTACATTTTACGAAACTGGAAAATCGTCAAGATTGCGACAACAAAGGCGCAAAGGAAATTGTTCTTTAATCTACGATCATCCAAAAAACGTTTGGCCTGGTTAAACAAGGACGAAGTTGATTCCGTAGCAAAGGATCTTGGCGTCAAGCCGCAAGAAGTCCTCGAGATGGAAAAAAGACTCAGCAGCCATGACCTGCCTTTCGATGTGCCTGAAACGGAGGATGATTCGACTTCGTTTAGCCCTGCCTCTTATCTTGAAGAAAAAAGACAAGGCCCCGAAGAGGAACTGGAGGCAACACAGCTCGAGGGAATGAAACTCGAAGCCCTAAGCAAAGCTATGAATAAGCTGGACGAACGCAGTAAAGACATTGTTCACAAGCGATGGTTGGGTGATAAGAAACAAACACTTCACCAGCTAGCTGATGAGTATGGAGTTTCAGCAGAGAGAATAAGACAGCTCGAGAAATCAGCATTTAAAAAGATTGCTGAAAGCATTAATGCATAATGTCGCTATAAATTTACGTCTGTATTAATAATTCCAGCATACACACAAAAACGGTATCTATGACCGTTCTTGTGTCAAGTGGATAGTCTCAGTCTCTTCCTGAATGATAACAAGTAGATCATTAAAAATATCGCAAAATAAAGTTCCTGTACCTCGCTGTATCTTACATGAGTTAACATATCACCCGTAATTTCGAATAAATCCATAATGCGATCAGGCATCCTAGAAAGGATAGCCATGATGGCGGTTGGTAAGCAGACGATGGTTGGGCATAGCCAATACTGCCAACTGTCACGAGGTAGGTGTGTACCTTGTAATTTTCTTTTTAGTGGAAGGAATATTCCGCCAATTAGAACTGAAATTTCTAATAGTAATCGGGGCTTCTGATCAAACCAGCTGCTCATATTATGAAGATTGGTTTCATGTTGATCATTAATTTCTTTAACCCATTCCGGCGTTCCCCAGCCTACCAGCTGTTGCCCCCAGCTTATTTCCTCTCCGGCGATATAGATGCATGCCAACGTGACTAATAATATCCAATAACCCAATTGTCTTGCGACAAGTTTTTCTCTATTAATAAATATTACAAATCCGCTAATGATTGCCGGCACAAGGATCAATGGCGTAAGCAATTCAACGGCACCATGCTCTCCATAGAAAAATATTATATGGATATCATTGTTTGTCAACGCAGTACCAATTATAAGAACAAACAGGCCCAATGGTAACCATAACCATAACCAGCCTTTTAATTCATGTTTGTTTTTAATCATATACTGGCAACAGTTTCTTGTATAAAAAATTATGAATCAATTATCTTGATATAATCGGACGCCATTTTGTTTACATCATGCGGGGAAGAGAACAGCGCTTTTAGCCTGACCTTCGGATCAATCAACAGTATCCTCGCACTGTGAAAAACCTCATAGTCATCTTGCTCATCACTACCTTCTTTACCAAACACAATCCCCAATGGCGACGTCAAAGCCTGCAATTGCTGTAAGCTACCGCTTACGCCAATGAATTCAGTATTGAAGTAAGGCACATAACCGGCCAGTATTTCCCTGGTGTCTCTTGCTGGATCAACGGAAATGAAAATTGTTTTTGGTAAAGCGACGCCCGGTGCTTTCTTCAATATCTCATCGACCTGATTGAGCGCAACCAATGTTGTCGGGCAGACGTCGGGGCAATGCGTATAACCAAAAAATACGAATGACCACTGATCTTTCAGGCTTTCATTTGTGAACTCATTGCCGTGATGATCTTCCAGCACGAAATCTGGCAGGGCCCTCGCTTCTGGTAAAACCGTTGCGGAAACTCCCTCAAGTGTGCCCTGTCCCTGGCTCATATACTGAGAAAATAAAATTCCCAGGGAGAGTGGGATGGTGACAACCAAAACCCTGAGCAGGATTTTTCTTACAGACATCATGGTGGACTAGAGAAAGAAGTAACGAATAAAAATACGGGCATAGTGATCCAGCAACAAGAAACCAAACAACATGCTCAGATAAAAGATGGAGAAACCAAATGTTTTCATCGCATGGTCATCTGTATCAGACCGATAAAGTATCAATGCCTGCCTGATAAAGCCCAGACCTAGCGCGATGGCACCTGCCAGATAAATAACACCGCTCATTTGAATGACAAACGGCAACACACTCACCGCCAGGAGCAATATTGTATACAACAGGATCTGAAGCTTTGTAAAGGGAACACCGTGTGTCACGGGTAACATTGGGATGCCAACACTGGCATATTCTTCCCGCCTGCGAATGGCTAAGGCCCAGAAGTGGGGGGGTGTCCAGATAAATATTATCAGGAACAGCAATAGTGCTTCTGAACTCACTTCCCCCGTCATCGCAACCCATCCGAGCAACGGAGGCGCGGCACCTGCGGCACCTCCCAGTACGATATTCTGCGGCGTGGCAGGTTTAAGAAACATGGTGTAAATCACTGCGTATCCAATCAAGGAAATAAATGTCAGCAGGGCTGTAAGCACATTTATTTTATAAATTAATATGGCCATGGAGATGGCGCACAGCGTCAGGGCAAACACAAAAGCATTGACTGTGTTTAGCTTACCCTGTGGCAGGGGACGATTCCTCGTACGCGCCATAATGGCATCAATGCGTTGTTCTACTAGCTGGTTAATCGCCGCGCCAGACGCTGCGGCCAGACCAATACCGAGTGTCGCAAAAATAACCTTACCCATGGGCAGCGCACCGGGCACCGCAAGCAACATCCCGACAACAGCAGTAAATATTATCAATATCACCACCTTGGGCTTGCACAACTCATAGTACTCGCGCCATTTAGGCGCATGTTCAACGATTACCGTTTGCTCGTTCAAGTAACTTTTTCTCTTTCTGGTTCTCGGTTTATTGTGTAATGTTAAATAGATCTCTCGCAAACATTATAAATGCTTTTTCGATAATTTCCTTAAGCTCAGCCCGGAAACAGGCGGCACGGTTGCACTTGGCCTGTGTAGGTGGTTTGGAGCGAAAAACAACTGCACAAGAGGTGAAATGATGCTGAAGCAGCGATGTAAATTCGAGGTTTAGAGGCCAACTATTAATCAGTTAGCTTGGTCCGACGCCGGTACAACGGGTCTAATGTATTGTCCCCTCTTCCATCACCAGGATTCCGGACCCTCCGTCGAGGTATATGTCCCGAGTCATGTTGGTGTTGCCTGCTTCGAACGACATCAGGCCGATCAGCACCAGCAAAGCACCTATCGGTATCAGAAGGGCACACGCCAGAGCCAATCGCTCATAGTACAAATGCATGAACACTGCGACTATAAACCCGGCTTTTAAAAACATGAATATGATGATCAGGGACCACCTCAGAAGGCCCTCAAACTGCAGGACGTCCACCATGTAAGACATGGTGCTTAGAACAAACAACAACCCCCAGACCCAGAAATATATAGCTATCGGGTGCTGTTGCGCTTCTACTTGTGCTTCACTCATACCTGCCCCCTACCAGAGATAAAACAATGCAAAGATAAACACCCATACCAGGTCAACGAAATGCCAGTACAGGCCCATGATTTCGACGACCTCGTAACCGCCCCTGCGGCTGGTGAAAAAGCCCGGCTTCATATCATCGAGATGACCCTTCCACACCTTTCTGGCCACGATGAGCAGAAAAATCACGCCGATTGTCACGTGGGTGCCGTGAAATCCTGTAATCATGAAAAAGCTCGCGCCAAACTGGGCTGCGCCCATCGGGTTGCCCCAGGGACGTACGCCTTCTTCGATCAGCTTGGTCCATTCGAAGACCTGCATACCGACGAACGTAGCGCCGAACATGGCGGTCACAAGCAGCAGGATAGTGGTCATTTTCCTGTTTTTTTCATAACCGAACTTGACCGCCATAGCCATGGTGCCGCTGCTGCTGATGAGTATGAACGTCATGATGGCGATCAGGATCAACGGGAGATGATGGCCAAAGAGTGTTAACGCGAACACTTCGCTGGGGTTGGGCCAGGGTACGGTGGTGGACATGCGTACCATCATGTAGCTGGTCAGGAAACAGGCGAAGATAAAGGTGTCACTGAGCAGGAAGATCCACATCATCGCCTTGCCCCAGGGAACCCGCTTGAAGGCTCGCTGATCGGAAGACCAGTCGGTGACAACGCCCTGCAAGCCTTCTACCATTGCTATAGGGCGCCCCGTATCATCTACCACTGCTTCGTTCGCCATAGTTTTACCTTTATTCTAAGTTGATAACATCAGACCAAACAAAATTAACCACATCACGAGCAGGAAATGCCAGTATACGGCGCACAGCTCTACGCTCAAACGCACACGGGCCACTTCGGTGCCGCCCAATAGCTTTTTCGTCGTCATACCCCAGGCCACCACGCCACCCAACAAGTGTAGAGCGTGCAGCCCCGTGATCAGGTAAAAGAAGGCATTGGCCGGGTTAGAATGCACATAATAGCCTGCATCGACCAGTTGTTGCCACGCTAGCATCTGCCCCCCTATAAAGGCAAATGCGAAAAAACCGCCGACAAGTAAACCGTTACGCACACGGTCGACCTGCTCCCGTTTGGCGGCAACGTGCGCCCATTGCAAGGCGATACTGCTCAGGATCAACGCGCCCGTGTTTAGCCACAACAGGTCCGGATCAGGCAACGGGTGCCAATCGCCGAATTCCATGCGCATGACGTACGCGCTGATAAACAGTGCAAACAGTGAAGTGACCACCGCAAGAAAAACAAACAGGCCGAGCTTGGCATCGGGCTGAGGTAATGAACGGCCGCTGAAGTCTTCACTCGTAGCATGGGGAGCGTTGGCTTTCCAAGGCCTGGTATTGACCGATTGTTTCAGTAACCACCAGGCGACCACGCCCATTAACGCGGCCATGAATAGTAAAGAAATTATCATGATTCAGTTCGCCGCTTGCTTATTGATTAGTCTCGTTGATACTTTTCTCCACGCCGGATGGCGGGACATTTTGCGGGATAAAGTCGTGTTCGGCCCCCGGGACACTGTAATCGTACGCCCAGCGGTAGACCAGGGGCAGTTCCTTACCGAAGTTGCCGTGTTTCGGCGGGGTGTCGGCGGTTTGCCACTCCAGCGTAGTGGCTTCCCACGGATTGCTCCCCGCTTCCCTGCCGCGGAAATAACTGACGATCAGGTTATAGATAAACACCAGCTGGACAGCGCCGACAATAAAGGCCGCAATGGAGATGCCCGCGTTCAGGCTCATGGCTGATTCCGGTATGAAATCAATCCCATCTATGGCGTAATACCGGCGCGGTACGCCCAAAAACCCCAGGTAATGCATCGGATAGTAGATGGCATAGGTACCCAGGAAGGTGACCCAAAAGTGAAATTTGCCCAGGGTTTCGTCCAGCATACGCCCGGTGACCTTGGGATACCAATGGTAGATCGCGCCAAACACCACCAGAACGGGCGATACCGCCATGACCATGTGGAAGTGTGCGACCACGAACATCGTGTCTGAAAGCGGCAGATCGATGGTCGCGTTACCGAGAAACAGACCGGTCAGGCCGCCGTTGACGAAGGTAAAGATAAAGCC